>CAZSUE010000145.1:0-8989 GCA_964609045.1 uncultured archaeon
GCTTGACGATCGAGGTCCATCGCCGAGGGGGGGACCGATTGCTCGATCTTCGCGCGCGCCACCTCGGTGCGCATTGAACCGCTCTGTCGGTATCGTTTGGTCGAAACGAACGCCGGGGGGAGGAACTTCCCGAACTCATCGGGGAGCCTGAACCGCACCCGTTCCAATTTCGTTGTCCTCTCACGGGAATCACGCTCTGCGACGATGACCAAACCGTTCCGGATCAGTTGCCGCTGCACCCGTTTGAAGATCTCGCGATACTGTTTCGTAAAGGTCTTCCAGCGCCAGGATGATTGCTCCACCGTCGCGCCACCATAGATGTATTTGAAGAACGGCATCCCCACCTCCTCGCCTATGGAGTTCATGAGATGGAGGAGGGCGATACTGTCGTGGGCGAGCGCTGCAAGCGCGTTTTGCAACCCCTTCTTCGAGAGGAACGAGATCTCGAACAGCGTGAACGATCGAAGCTCCTCCTCTCGAAATCCGCGGGTCTTACAGATCGCCTTTCGATCCGTTTTCGTAAGCTTGTTATACATCTTTTTGAGCATGGTCTTTTGCTTCATGGTCGATGCCTCGTGTTCGTGTATAGATCGTCGCTCGATCAAATCAAATCAAATCAAATCAATCAATTGTCAACGGCGCGAGTGGATGCTACGCATATTGCTACGCACATGCGCATGTGCGCGTTCGTTATCGATACTCATGGATTCAGCAGAATCGGTCCCTCCGGGCTACGATCTCCGACACATCGAAGAAGTTCGGGGAGCGTGCCAGTGCGTAGCACTGTGGCGTATTCTCCGCACAATGATACTGAATCGACCGGTCCGGTGGAAGTGGTAGATATTCTCGGTGACGATGTCGTGGAGGAGCGGGTCGTGCCGGGCTAAGAAGAATCATGCGATGCGCACAAGAGCGGTGTTGGTATGACCGTCAGTGATGGGATCACGGAGGGAGCGTACTACCTTCGGATCGTTGGGATACCGTTGTTTCGAGATCGTCAATACATCCTCGGCCCGTTTTCACGACGCTTTGGCTTTGTCTAATAGGTTCTATTGTTTGATATGCTGCAAATGCTTCTCGACGGTGCACATATCGTCCGGTTCATGCAACTCCAAAATAGGGAACGGATACAAAAAGGGTTGCGTACCGATCAAGATGGCTGGTCTGCTCCATTGGTTCTATGGAGGAGACAAGTACATCATCCCATACCGCTGCGTGCGAATCTGGGACACCAGCTCGCCCCCCTACTATGATCGAACAGATCATCCGCGCGATCAGCCACCATTTATTTTTTTGATTCAAAAACGAACCTTTCACCCATCCGACGAGGTTCTCGCCGAGCCTTTCTGGTTTGGTCGGTGCGGCCAATCGACCTCCACCCCTACGCCAAGCTCCACTGTCATATAGGCGAATGTGGAGTTCCATTCAGTGATTTCGCACGCACGGTCTCATTGCAGGGCCACGGGCGAGGGAATACCTGCGTGCGGTGGCGCCGCTCGTCGGGGCGAGTGTCGGGGTCGGTGTGGAAATCGTCGTGCTCGCGTCGACAGCGTAAACCTGGTCGCCGGTGCGGGAGTGGACGGAAAATACGGTGTGGGCCGGGACGGTGTATCCGCTGTTCGTGAACGGGGCGGTGGTGGTGCTCAAACCGCAACCCAGACCTGATCGCTTCGTGTCATCAGCAGTTTACGATCTCGTGATCCCAGATGATCACTTCCTCTTTCAAGTGAATGAACGCGTCGATCTCTCCTTCGTTAACGAACTCGTCGACGATACCTACTGTCAAGATAGTGGACGGAAAGTGACAAACGAACCTGTGATCATGGCCAAAGCGCTCTCTATCCAGTACCACTACAATTATTCAGATCGGGACATGGAGGAGAACGCAAATACGAATCTTGTGATCAAATGGTTTCTTGGATACAATCTCTTCGAAAAGCCGTTCCACTTTACAGCACTGTCGCGATTTCGTGATCGATTGGGGGAGGATGGTTGTCGCGAGATGCTCTTTCAGGTTAACAAACAGATCGAGGATGCTGGGATCATCGTTCCCGGTGAGAGCCAGACGATCGACGCTACAGATGTTCGGTCAAAGACCGCGCCGTTGTCGGTTCCACAAATGATCTATAAGTGAAAATTCCCGTTGTTTTTTCATTTGTCCCACCTGAAACAAATTAGCCCTTCACATACCTTATCTCATCTCATCGATGGGGGTCGTGTCTCATGGCATCTCTATCGTATTTATTGGAATGGAGGGGATGAAGTAGGGTCCGCTGGTATACACTTCGGTTTGGAGACAGTTGCGCGATTCTCGAGAGATGGTCGAGCAGATTGGCATATTGATGGAGGGTAAGTTTATGCAGGCTATCGGAGATGAGGCAAATATCGTCGTCAACTTTATATGGTGTTTCAACATCTCTCGATCATAACACGCAAGAGTTATATCCACGAAGGGTTGATTGTAGTAATCGAAGGTCAGAGAATGGTTACGACGACAATCGGTAAAGATGCGATCCGCACGATCAGCCAATACATCCATCCGATCCGGGCCCAATTGTTCGTCAGGAAATTCTGCGATGGCAACGATATCGCGCTGGAGGACTTCAACGCAGAAGATGTTGCGCGTTTGACCCTCGATGTGGCGAAATCTCGCGACAATTTCGAGGTCGTCAACGACAACCATTTCACTCGACTCCTCAAGGAGCTTGTGCGTATCTCGAACTCGGAATAGACCCACCGGTCCAAATCGAACTGAACTGAACTGAACTGAACTGGACTGGACTGGTTCGACCCCACGCGAGCATAGGCACGAGGTCCGTGCCATTCATCTCGTCCCCGTCGCACTATCCCGTTATGCGGAAGATGGAGTCTTGGGAGCCATGCGGGTTGCTCGCCTCCGGCGCGGCGACGGCCGACCGTTCCTCGGTATAGAACCACCCTGATGATAGCTCAAGCGATCGCACGAACGAACGAACCGCACTGCACTGTATTGCCTGTATTGCCTGTATTGCACTTCACCTGAGCAGCGTGAGCACAATGAGCATTCATCCACATCGCCTCTTCGAATCGATACGCACCCAACTCATGTTAGAGAGAGGGTCTGGTGGCGCGTGGGCGAAGGCGTCGGCGCAGCAACAGCAGGAGAAGCAGGAACAGAAGCCGGGACATGACCGGGGCCCAGCGCCGGGATCGGACGCTGACGGCGCGGAAGCGCGGGCGACGATCGGTCTCAATCATTTCGCGCTCGATCTTCTCCTTCGCCGTTATTTCGACACCGAACGCCGACGCGCCAAACCCCTCGACAACGCCAATCGCGAAACGGACAAGAGGATACGCGAATGGTATCTGGAACTGCTCGGCGGCCGTTTTGAGGCAGCCCCCGACATCCGGCTTGACGAAGTGTTCCTCATCAGCAAGGCGAGCGGGTATTTGATCGCGCACTATCGCCATGCCGACGAGGTCGGTGGGGACGCGGGTGCAAAGCGCGCCCCGCCCCGTGCTATCGACGGCGATCTCGTTGCGGGGATGCTCACGGCGATCCAGGCGTTCATTCGAGAATGTTTCGAACTCAACGAGAACGAGCAGCTCTCACTCCTCAAGATGGGGGGTCGCAATGTCATGATCGAGCATTCTCGACACCTCTTTCTTGCGATCGTGTTCACCGGCACTGAATCACCACTTCTCCGTGAAGAGATCGGAGAATTGCTCCGTGTGCTCGAAGCGTCGCATCGTGACGACCTCGGCGAGCATATGGAGCACGAACTGGTAACGAAGATCCAGCAGGTGGTGCAACTCTTTTTCTCCTCCCCCAAGATCTTCGGCTTCCGGCATGACCTTGCGACGAACTGGCGGTCGGATCGGACCGCTCATCGGCGCCGATCGTTCGGCCGATCATAGAACGGCACATGCGAACCGGCATGGGTCACCCACCTCGCTCAGTCACGATCCGTTGCTGAGTGACCGGGCGGCCCTGATGAACCCTCTCCAGCAGTTTTGGGCGAAGAATTAAACCCAATAGATGCGGGCGCTACCGTATTACAATTTGTCTCAGCTGGTGGAGACAAAACTTAAATCATATGTTGTCGATCGTGTTCGTGTTGATGCCGGAGCTCAGATCGCGCCGCCATCTATCACCGATATCGGATGCTGCAACAGATGACCGGGGCGATAGAACGAACGAAACCCGTGTGAGGCACTGTTATCCGGCACTTGGCGGTGAACGGCACGGTTCAGCGCATGACCATAACGGCGCTGAAAACCGGCCCCGCGCCCATCTCGGCATCATCCGCAGCAGTGGCCGTCCACCTCGCCGCTACAAGGTCGCACCTATCGCAATAAGTATTAAATTATTACAGTCATTCACCGACGTTCCACAACGCCGCCCAACGACTGGGCGGAGCGTGGAGGGAACTGATCATGGAGGATAGAACCGAATCAAAAACGTACGCCGACGACGAACGCCAACTCGTCACCTTTCAAGTGGGAAAGGAAACATTTGCAGTCGATGTCAATCAAGTTCGCGTCATCAGTCGTGTGGGTGACATCACCCATGTCCCGCGGATGCCGTCCTTTATCGAAGGTGTCATGAACCTCCGTGGTCAGATCACCACAGTGATCGACCTGCGTCGTCGGTTCGATATCGACACCGAGCTGGACGAGGATGTGAGCGAGCAGGCGCGGATCATCGTCGCGGAAGTGGGCGAGACGCAGATCGGCATCATCGTCGACGCAGTGCAGGATGTCATGCGCGTGCCCGCGGAGAGTATCTCGCCACCGCCGAAAATGATCCAATCGAGCGTCGATGCGCGATTTCTCACCGGCATCTGCCGTCTCACCGATCAACTGATCATGCTCCTCGATCTGAGCCGTGTCCTCTCCGAGGAGGAGATGGAACAGGTCATCGACAAGAACCAGTCAATGGCGGCTCAACCGACAATAGAGACCAATAGAAACTCCATGCGAAGCACGGAGGCGAAGTAATGCCCGAGAAGAAATGTGTCCTGATCGCGGACGATTCCATCGTCATGCGCTCGATGATCAAAGATGTACTCAGCCATGACGGATACGAGATCGTCGGCGAAGCGAGAGACGGGAAGGAAGCGATCGATCTCTACAAGGAGCTGGACCCCGATCTCGTCACCATGGATATCGTCATGCCCCATGAGCACGGTATCGATGCGCTGAAAAAGATCATGCAATTCGATCCTGAAGCGCGGATCGTCGTTGTCAGCGGTTTGCACCAGAAATCGCTCCTCATGGAAGCGCTCGAGGCCGGTGCCAAGGATTATGTGATCAAGCCGTTTACCGAAGAGGAGCTTTTGAAAACGGCGCGCAAGAGTGCGGGATGAGTTTATGGCGCAGCAGTCCCGGCCATCGATCCGCGTTCTCGTCGTGGATGATTCCGCCGTGATGCGCACCCTCCTCGTCGATCTTCTCGAAGAGGATCCTTCACTCGAGGTCGTTGGCACGGCCAAGAACGGTTTGGAGGCGCTGGAAGCGGTGGAGACGCTCGAACCCGATATCGTCACACTCGATATCGAGATGCCGAAGATGGACGGGCTCACCGCGCTCCAGCACATCATGGCCGAGCATCCACTTCCCGTGATCATGCTCTCGGCGATGAACAAGCGCCAGTCCGATATCACGATGAAGGCACTCAATCTTGGCGCGGTCGATTTCATCCCGAAACCGTCCGGCGCGATCTCGCTCGATATCGACAAGATCGGGGCGAGGATACGCGAACGGATCAAGGCGCTGGCCGACGCCGAGGTACGGTTCAGGGCACCGCACCGCGCGCTGCGGCACGCGAAGCGTACGCGGCTCGTAAAACGAACGGGTCGCAGCCCGCTCATCATCATCGGCGCCTCGACCGGCGGCCCGAAATCGCTCCCCGCGATCATCGAGCTCCTTCCCCGTGACCTTCCCGCCGCGATGGTCATCGTACAGCATATGCCGGGCGGCTTTACGCGCTCGTTCGCCGAGCGGCTGAACTGGACGACATCGCTGGAGGTGGCGGAGGCGGAAGATGGCGTTCGGCTCGAACCGGGGCTCGCGGTGGTGGCTCCCGGCGACCACCACCTCAAAGTGGTCGACTCGCATGTCGCGCTGGATGACGGGGCACGGGTGCACAATGTGCGCCCCGCCGTGGACATCACCATGAAGAGCGCGGCGGGAGACTACGGCGACCGCTGTATCGGCGTACTGCTCACCGGCATGGGCTCCGACGGCGCCGTGGGGATGGAAGCGATCCGGAATAACGGTGGGATCACCATCGCCCAGGACCGCGACAGCTGCGTGGTGTTCGGGATGCCCAAGGCCGCGATCCAACGCCGGGTCGTGGATCATATCCTTCCACTGGAACAGATCGCGGACAAACTGGTCCACCTGCTAGAAACAATGGATTGACGATTTGGAACAACGAGACAACGACGGCACATGGGGCAAACGAACGCTTAGGAGAACCATAAGGCGGAACGGAGGGACGCTATGAGGTCTGCGAAATATCTCGATATATTTATCGAAGAAGCACAAGAGAACCTTCAATCTTTGGATCGATCGCTTCTTCGTCTGGAAAAGGGCGGGTACGACGCGGAGGTGATCAAACGCGCCTATCGGGTGGTCCACACTTTGAAAGGCAATGCTGGGATCCTCGGATTGACGCCGATCAACGAGCTGGCGCACCATCTCGAAGATCTCTTCGATACCATCAAAGAGAAGGGGTGCACACCGCGCAAAGAGGTTTTGGATCTGATGTTTCGCGGTTCCGATCTGATCGAGCGGATGATCGGTGAACTGGTGGAGCACGGCGAGGTTCGAAGCCGCGCCGATACGACGGTGGCAAAACTACGGGCGTTGAAGAGGGATGAGGACGCCATCGCTGGCGAACGGAGCGGCGATAGATCCGTTGACGCCAGTGCCGCGGCCGATTCGGAACGCGGTGTCGACAACGGCGCGGCCGCCGTATCGAACGGACCCGACGAGGATGAGGGCGCGCCTACCGGCGCCGCCTCCCTCGCCAAAGAGGATGCGGGTTCGGAAGCGATCCTCAAACCACAGTTCCGTTTGAGCGACGACCAACGCCAACAGGCGATGGAGGCAATTGCGGAAGGCTATCAGACCTATCTGATGAGCGCAACATTCGAACCCGACCTTCGGTTCCGCGAAGGGCGCGCCTTCCAGCTCCTCCGCGCACTCTCCTCGCTGGGGTATGTGATCGGGTCATATCCCGATACGAAGGATATCGACGACGATGTCGACGAGATCCAGCTCCTCCTCGCCACGAAGGAACCGAAACCGACATTGATCGAGACGGCGTCGGATATCACCGGCATCGCCGATAAACGGGTGGGGAGTTATCGTTGTACGACGGAGGCGGAGGCGGAAGAACCCAGCGCAGCGGACCGCGCCGGCGACGATGAGATGGCAGTCGGCTCCGATCTGCGTACCGTGTTGAGCAAGGTGGATACGGTTCGTGTGAAGAGCCGGTTGCTCGATCAGCTGCTCGATCTCGTCGGCGAACTGATGATCAGTAATATCCGGATCAATCAGCTCACCGCTGACATCAAGGACCGCGACTTGAACCAGGTATTGAAGACGAGCGAGCGGTTGATGGGCGAGCTGCAGGACACGGTGCTGCGCATGCGGATGGTGCCGGTGGATTATATCTTCCAGCGCTTCCCGCGGATGATGCGCGACCTCTCCAAGGAACGGAACAAGGCGGTGGATTTCGAGATCGTGGGCAACGATATCGAGATCGATCGGAGCCTCCTCGATAATATCGGCGATTCACTGGTGCATCTCCTCCGCAACGCCGTGGATCACGGTATCGAGCCGGAATCGGAGCGGATCGCGAAGGGTAAGCAGCCCGAGGGCTGGATACGGCTCTCGGCCTATCGCGAACAGAGCAATATCATGATCACCGTGGAGGACGACGGGCGCGGGATCGACCTCGGGGAGCTGCGGGCGAGGGCGGTGAAAGAGGGGGTAGTGACTGACGAGAATGTCGACGGACTGGATCAAAAGGACATGATCTCGCTCGCGTTCCTCCCATCGGTGAGCACCGCCGAGGAAGTGACCGCGATCTCCGGTCGCGGCGTGGGGCTCGATGTGGTGAAGACGAAGATCGAATCGCTCGGTGGCACGGTCAAGCTCGAGACCGAGCCGGGGCGTGGGACGAAGATCACACTGCGTCTCCCGCCCAGTATGGCGATCATCCGCGCCATGCTCGTCAATATCAACGATGAAAAATATGAGATCCCGCTGGAGAATGTAAAAGAGACGGTGAAGGTGCCTCTCAGTTCGATCCACGAGATCGCGGAAAACGGCTTTTTCCGGTTGCGCGACGAAGTGCTCCCGCTCGTGAATGTGCACCGCGACTTCGGCAGCGAGGACGAATTCCAGGACGATATGCCCGGTGTGATCGTCGAGAAGGCGGAGACGCGGGCATGTCTCATCGTTTCCGGGTTGATCGGACAGCAGGAGATCGTCGTGAAGAATCTGAGTCAGAACCTCCGCGCAACGGGTTGTTTTTCGGGGGCGACGATACTTGGTGACGGTAAAGTTGCAATGATCCTCGATGTAGGTGCGTTCCTATGAACGATCGAATTCCAGAACCACGACCACAGTCAGGGCCACGAAGAGATAGAGAGCCATCCTCCGATGGTTCATTTTCTTCTTCTTCTTCTTCTCCCACTCCCTCTCCTTCTCCTCCGTCCGATCCGTCTTCTCCGTCGGACCCTTCCGGCTCGGCCTCTCATGCCGAGACGGGCGGGCAGTGTGGTAAGAGGGACGAGTACGAGCTCGATGCATTACGCGAGATCGGGAATATCGCCGCCGCCCACGCCTCCACCGCGTTATCGAAACTGGTTGGCGAGAATATCTTCATCGATGTTTCCAAATCACATATCTTTCCCGTGGAGAAGATCCCGCGGCAGTTCCAGGACCCACACGAGAAGTTTGCCGCCGTCTATATGGATATCAGCGGTAGTGA
>CAZSUE010000146.1:0-7079 GCA_964609045.1 uncultured archaeon
ACATGGCGCCGCATCCCGCGCGTGTCGCGGGCCCGACACAGATGATCCCTTGCTAGAGGAGGCAGTCATCTTCGTCCGCCTCGATCTCGTACGGCTGATAGATGCGTTCGATATTGAGCGAGCCGGTGCGTGTGCGCGGGCACTGGTCACACAGCGATTTCATTTGCGCGATCACCGTCCCTTTCGGCGGCATGGGCTCGCCGTTCTTGACATGGTTCACGATATAGGTGAGCGCGTCGGCGATGAGGTTCGTCGTCGGCGGACAGCCGGGCATGAAATAATCGACATCCACGATCTCGTCGAGCGGGTAGACATGGTCGTAGATCTCTGGGAGCTCGAGCTCGCCCTCGGGGACCGTCGAGCGGGTCTTGGGCACGACCCCGTCGGGGTTGTCGTTGGAATCGAGATCCTTATAGACATAATCGAAGATCCCGTCGCGGTCGGTAAGGTTCGCCAGTGCGGGGATGCCGCCGTGCGTGGCGCAGGTGCCGAACGCGATCATGAACTGCGCCTTGTCGCGCAGGATGCGTGCGACATGCTCGTTCTCGCTGTTACGGATCGCGCCGTTATAGAACGCAACCGCAATGGAGTCCTCTCCCATCGCCTCGAGGTCTTCGAGCTTGTGGTCGAACCCGATGGGCCAGAAGACGATATCGGCGAGCGCATGGAGGTCGAGGATCTGTTCGTCGATATCGAGGATCGCAACGTCGCAGCCGCCACAACCTGCGCCCCAGTAGATAGCGATATTAATATTGTCAGTCATGATCAAACACCTCTATGCCCTGCCCGTACGCGCCGAAATGTGTAATGTGAAATTTGAAATGTGTAATGTGATGAGAGGATCACCCGCCGGGAGGGCACGGTTCGCGAGTGAGGGGTCATTTATCCGTAGCCTTTTAAAGACTTGTAACCTCGGCGCGTGACAACGACACTCATAGCTCATATGGTATTACGCACCAGCACGATGTGCCGGCCGTAGCTCATATGGTATTACGCACCAGCACGATGTGCCGGCCGTAACTCATATGGTATTACGCATCAGCACGATGTGCCGGCAGTAGCGGTGTCCTCGTCTCCCTCGGTGTCTCATTAATGTAATCATAACGCCTTTCGACCGCTGGCACCCGGCCCGGCCGCTCGTAGTATGTGCTAACGCCGACCAAGGATCCGCGCCCATCCTTTCGGCGCTGGCCGTTTTACGCACCTTTCGGTAAACAAAGCAAGATCTAAATGACGAGAGAGAACTAACGTATCCGATATATCTCACTCTCACCTCCCCACATATGCGATGGCCTATGGACTGGCGCTCTTATATCCATTCAGACTTTGCTGTGCCGGTTGGAAAACCGGTGGTTCGAGGAACGAGATCGAGTGTCGATTTTCTATTGGGCCTTCTTGCCCAGGGGTGGAATGAGGCACAATTATTGGAGAACTACCCCTCGCTCGCGCAAAAACCGTTGCGGGCAGTATTCGCTTTCGCTGCTGAATGTATGCGCGACGAGACGATGATGATCCTCCCCGCCGAAGTGTAAGGATGCGCTTTTTAGCGAATGAGAACATGCCGATCAAGAGTGTCCATCTTTTACGAGAAGCGGAACATGATGTGAAAGCGGTCGTCGAATATGTACCAAGGGAAGGTGGGGGCGCGGAGCGGATGAGCGGATAACTGCGCCGTTGCCCAAGTTGGGTTCTTCTACTGCCTGCTTAGCCAGAGCCTAGTGCTGGACTCTACAATGATTCTAACGATCGTCCTCGATGTCCTCGATCGCGCGGGAAGGTCACGGGCGCAACGCCGATTGAGCGAACTGAACAATAATAATAATACTATGGCGCCGGTGCTCTATCGTGACACGGGCGGAGAGACCATGTTCAAGAATAAGGAAGGGAGAGTATCGAAGCGCGACCGCCGCCGCGCCCAGCACCTCGTCGACCGCGCGCGCCGCGACCCTGATGCGGCAAAGAAGCTATTGAGCGATCTCTTCGCTCTTGCGCGGACCAGGGCGAAACGGCCCGAGCATATCGAATGGGTCGATTTCTGTCGAAGGTTCAAGCGCTATTCGCTCTACAATCGGGCATTCATCTGTATCCAGAGCCACCTTTTCCTCGACCATATCCCGACCTTCGTCGCGACAGCGCGCCAATGGCGAGAAAAGTACCACCGCATGCCGAAGGAGGGGGCAATACCACTTGCCATTTACGCGCCGCGTTTTCTGCGAACGGGCGCTCGCCCTCATGTGGACCCATATGCCGACGAGGAGCGACGACCCGCATACGAGCTATCCGGCTTCAGTCTCGTACCGGTCTATGGGTTGAGCCAGACGGAGGGCGAGCCGCTGGGGCCGGAAAAGCGCGAGTGCTTCAAGACGACCGGTTACTTTAAACCGGTCTGGCTCCAGCGCCTCGAACACTTTGCTGCCAAAGCGGGCGTGTACATTGATCGCTCGAAGATGCGCGTGGTCGAAGGCGGTTTCATCGCGGAGATCGGTACGGTCCTCGGCGTTGGCGCCGACGCAGAGAAGGAGCGATATGAACATCGGATCGAGCTGAACCGCTCGCTCGAGCCGCGTCAGCAGTTCTCTATCCTCATCCACGAGCTCGCACACCTTTTCCTCGGCCATCTCGGTGCACAGGAGGCGCTCCACATCTTCGATCGGAGCGACCGGTGTCGGGCGGTCAAGGAACTGGAGGCGGAATGCGTCGCCTCCCTCGTTTGCACCTATCGCTCCATCGACAGCTTCTCCGAGCGGTATCTCAGCCTCTATCATGCCGAGCTGGAATCGGAGATCGGTTTCAATACTGTCTTCTATGTGGCCAATATGCTCGATAAAGTGACCAGGGACAAGTGGAACCATTGGGAGCGCACCACCCGTTCACGCCGGAAGCGCGGTTCACAACTGGCTATATTGCCTGAGTACTCGTTTTGCCCGACGCGCTTCGCAGTGAAATCCGCGCTCCAAAAAAGCTAAATGGAAGCACAAGAGCCATTCCTCGACGGTTATATAGGCGCCAACCGATTATTGGAATGGTGACATCGATGCATCGGGAACGATCACGCGAACCCCACCCGTCCACTGAAAGATCACCCCACGATCGCGGTTCGCAAGTTTGTAGAGAGGCGGAGCGGTTGGCGCTGTTACCGACGCTCTGCATACCGAGCACCGCCCCGGTCGTGACGGGCGAACTCGAATGCGTCACCGTCTGGGGCGCGCTGAATGCGCGCGATCGGATCGCGGTGGTCGATACGAGGTGATGGCATGGTCGAAGAAGTCCCAAGCGCACCCACATCGACCGGTGCGAACGAGGGCGCGACCCGGAATGAGACGCTTGCAAGCGTCCTTAGCACATCATTCACCGACCTTCTTGACTATTACGAACGCGACCTCCGTTTCCTCCAGCGGCTGACGCACTTGCGCAAGACACAGCGCGATCTCCGTTTCGCGCTTCGATACCGCCCGATCGAAGCGGGGGACGCGTGGTAGTGGACCTGACCCCCTCGGCCGCGATCGCGTACCGATCCGTGCCGATATCGGGGCCGGTGTACGAATTTTAGGCTCTCACACCACCCATTGGCCAAAATTATTTATGGTGCAAATGCCTATCTGGCACGGTGATGACGATTTCGGGCCCAGAGCTGATCAGCACCGATAATCCGCACCTCGACCGGCTGCTCGGCGGCGGTGTGCCCATGCCCTCGCTCGTGCTCGTTGTAGGTGCCACCGGGACGATGAAATCTACGCTGGTCTATCGCATCCTCTACGGCAACTCGAAACGCCGCAACTCGAAATCGCTCTATATCTCCATCGATAGCCGGCGGGAGGACCTCCTCGAGCTGATGCAGTCGCTCGGGATGGGTGATCGTACCATCGTCTCGAATATCCATCTCATCGATATCGGCAAGCTGCGCAAACGCTCCGATATCAATAAAGGGCGGGAATGGCTCGAGATATTCAAACGCTTCATTATCAGCCTCAAGAGCAATTTTGCGTTCGAGTTCCTCGCCATCGACTCGATGACCGCGTTGCGGTTCATCGTTGGGTTCGAGGCCTATCGCGGTGAGCTGTTCGATTTCTTCGAATGGCTGCGCGACCTCGAAGTGGTCGTGTTCGTCATCAGCAAGGTCGAGGAGGGCGTGACGCGGATCTGCGACTACGACGAGGACCTTCTCGTGGACGGCGTGATCCGCCTTTCGCGCGAACCCACCGACGATGCGGGGCTCAATTTCGAACGCAGGCTCCAGTGCATCAAGATGCGCGGGCTGAACAACGCGCTTTCGAAAATACCGTTCCATTTTGCCGATGGGCAGTTCCAGCTCAACGCCGATACTTCGAACAAAAAATAGATAAAGGATTGACGCTCCTCGCGCCTATCACCGACCATTGAACGATTCCGGATGGAAAAACCACCCCTCGGGTGTCGCTATGTTTAAAGATACCATTCCTGGTTTGGATCGCATCTTCGAGACAGATGTCAAACCACCCAAGATCATTTTGGTCACCGGCCCGCCGGGGTCGATGAAGACGATCTTCGTCCATGCGCTCCTCTCTCGCTATATCTCGAAAACGGACGAATACAGCTATTACACGACGCTCGAGGAGAACGCCGCCAGCTTGCTCGAGGGCATGGAGAGCGCCAATGTCGAGCTGACGCGGAATATCTTCATCTCCGACCTCACCGATTTTCGCAAACGCGACCAGGCCACGGGCGATCGCTCCATTAATTATCTCGGTTTCATCGAAGAGATGATCACCTACTACAAGAACAAGCATAAGGAAAAGTTCACATGCTTTGCGCTGGATTCGCTCGGCGCGCTCTATGCGCTGACGCCCAACAAGGATAATGTGCGGTTGACGATCTACGATTTTTTCCAGGCGCTGCGCCAGAACAATCTCTTTTCGTTCATCATCATGGAACGGGCCCAGGGCGCGGAATCGCAGCTGCTCGGTTCGGAAGGCTTCCTCGCCGACGGGATCATCAACCTCGGGATGGAAGAGAAGGACGGCAAGATCACGCGGTATATCCAGATCGAGAAGATGCGCTCCACCCGGCACAGCATGGAGAAATTCCGCATCGCCATCAGCCCGGAAGGGTTCGTCGTCCTCCGACCGCTCTTTGGGTAAGTTTGCCTTATTCGAGCCGTTTTGCATCGTGTTCCATACTGTTGTCGGAGATCGCCACCACGATGACCCTGATTTCTAATAGCCGCGCACCCTACCCCCGCATATGACAGCGACAGCGCCGGATACAGCGCGCCAGGGTCCGCAATGGATCGAGGGCGCGCCCAATAGCTTGTTGGGCACACTACGACTTGTGGAGAGCTTAAAACGGTTGAAGCGCCAGGGCTGGCTGGTTGCGGGGATACCATCGGGTGAGTGCGAGAGCGTGGCGGATCACTCGTATGGCGCAGCGCTCATCGCGCTGCTCACCGCCGAGAGGGCCGGCGCCGACCCCACGCGTGTCGCGCTCATGCTCCTCCTCCACGACCTCCCCGAAGCGCTCGTCGGCGACCTCACCCCAGGGGACGGGGTTGCACGCGAGGAAAAATACAGGCGCGAACGCGACGCACTCACGGCCATCCTTGCACCGTTGCCTGCGTCGCAGCGTCGTGCGCTCGTCGAGCTCTGGGAGGAGTTCGATCGCGGCAGCACGCGCGATGCACGCTGCGCCCGCGAGATCGATGTCTTCGAGCGCGTCTTCCAGGCGCTCTTTTACGAAACGATGCTGGGTGCGGCGCCGGAGGGGTTACGACCGAATGACGCGCCTCAAATGGCGAAAAGGATGGAGCGCGAAACGGTGCGGGATGCGTTAGAGCGCTTCTGGGCCGATCTCGACGCGAAGATCGACTCGCCATTCTATCAGGCGTTAGCAGCAACGCTGTGGGAACAGAAGCTCGAGCTGGATGAATAAGCAGAGCGAAAAAAAAAAGAAAAAAAAAGGGGAAATGGTCGCTACGGGCGGTATCCGTATGCCCGATTAAATTCGATCACCCTCTAACCCATTGATGTCGCTGATGGGTGCATCAGCGAGCAACGAGTTCAGAGCGGGGATATCTGCGACCTCATCTTCCCAGAGTTCATTCCAAATGCGTAGTTGGGCATCTTCTAAGAGAGACAAGAGTATTACCTCCTTTAGGTCTAGATTCGAGTAGTGCTAAGACGACTGACGGGAACTCGTACAACGACCCAATGAAAAAGAATGAATGGACCTTGCTACGAATAGAGCCTGTGAAATTTCGATCAGCCTTCCACAGGAGTATATGGGTCTCCTACCTATATATAGTTTGAGTCGTTACGATGGGCTTCGGAGCGTGATCCGCGCGATCTCAGCCGATCCTGCACGATCGAAGAGCGAGATCTGAAAACGATCGGGAATCGACCCGGCAAACGGATAGATCGCCGCGTCCTCGCCCGCCCATCCGCCGGTAACGCTGATCAGCGACGCACCGGGTTTCGCCGGGTCACGGCTGTCGGAGACGCGGAAATAGCCGTTGGTACGCGTATATCGGATCTGTTGAAAGGTGATATTGGTCGTGAGCTGATAGACGCCGGTTGGCCACCGGCGCGGGATCGTCACGCTGGCGTAGAAATAGCCATCCGCATCGGTCATACCGGAAAATGTATGGGCGCGACCGCCGTCGGGCGGTACCACGCCGATGGAGACCGGAGCGTTTCCCATGGGCGCCGTCGACGGCGCGATATAGCGCGCGAAGATGAGGAGCTGGGAGCCGCGCAGCATCGCGGTGCGGTTGGTGGTACCAACCTCGAGCGAGGGCTTGAGCTGCGCGCAGAAGAGCGCCGCACGGATGTCTGGCTGCGTGCCGTTCTGGGTCTGGATCGTCACATCGCCGAACCGGAGGTACGCGTCGAGGACGATGCTGTCGCCAACCGAGAGGTAGCTGTCATCGTCATGATCCAGGTAGCTGACGGGACGGCTTCGGTAGGGACCATGTGGCGCGGTGATCGCATCGACATCGACGAGGCCGTCGGGGACAAGGACTTCTGGTTTGAAAAGATCCTCGGCCGGGACGAGGAGGCGTTTCGCGAGCTCTTCGAGACCTGCTTCCAGAAGGGGGGGGAGTGCAG
>CAZSUE010000146.1:7089-8976 GCA_964609045.1 uncultured archaeon
GGGTCGTCGGTGAGCCCGTCGCCCTCAGCATCGTATTGCAGTTCGTTGAAACCGAACCCTTCCGCATCGTAGAGTCGGAGTTCGAGGTCGTCGAGACTGACGAGGTCGCTGATCGTCGTGATCGTGACCGTGTGGCCCGATGAACCGCGGCGGCCGATGGCGATGTCGATCTCGAGCGATTCGTCCTCCGGTACGATAAAGCTCCGTTGGATATATTCGTAGAGCGCACCGGCAAGCGCGACGGTGATGGCTACCGTCAAGATCACCGCAATGATATCGGTCAGCCCGCGGTCGTCCACCCTCGCGCATCTCACTCTCAATACCATACCGTCACATGGTGACAACCCACGCGGAACAATAAATACTTTACCGCCGTATACAAGCAACGCGCCAGCAGCGTGGTCCTCGGCAGCAGATGGGATCGGCCCATGGCCAAGCGTGCCAAGCATGTCAAGCATGTCAAGAGGGTGAATGGTGGGAGGAGCGGGAAGGGGTGGAAGGGTGCCCATACCCCATAGCCCCACGCCTAGCCAACCATCGACCAGTGGTCGGAAAACGGCGCATATACCCTCTATAGCCATCGAATCATAGGTTCCGAATAACGAAACGTTTAATAATAGATAGACCGTTCGGGCACCATTCCGTTAGGGAGGAATCTAACATGGCTATGGAAGCTTCCGATCGTAACGTTCCCGATATTCTTGCCGAAATCGAGGAAGAAGTCTATCGCAACGAACGCATGATCAAACTCAGTGTAGCGCTTGAATATATGATCCAGCTCGTCGAGCCGAAATATCGTGATACATTCTTAAAGGCCGAGCGCAACGCCAGCACCATCGAGGATATGAACCGCATCCTGGACCTGGCCAAGAAACATATCGGTCAAAAGACCGCCATCAGCATGCTCGGCATCTAAGTGCCGCGCTCGATGATATGGCAACCACGGGCCGAACGGCTCATGGCCACTCGCATCGTGCATGGTCACCGCTGGTCAGCTGATGCGCTTGACCGACCATGATATGATCGTTCGAACCGTCACCATCTTGATTGCTGCCAGCCGATGAGACACGGATCCTGGTCGAGCGATCTCGCACATGACGCTCCTCAACACTGTCGTTCCCGCCAGCACCTCCTCCTTCCATACCATGGCCCCTAAGTGCCCCGTTCCTACTCTTTATTCTTGGTTTGAAAATTTCGTCGTCATCCTCAAGTATGAGCGGTCTGGCATGGTGGATGCGATAGGACCTGGAACCCTAGCCTAAATTTACATTACCTATGGCTGAAAGCTATTTGCTTTCGTCGCCATTTCACTCCCCGTTCCCCCGTCGCGCCACTTTTCGCTTCGCTCAGAGTCAGCGTCCGGCGACAAGTGTGTCGCCGGATCCCCCGTCGCGCCATTCCTCGCTTCGCTCAGAGTCAGCGTCCGTCGACAAGTGTGTCGCCGGATCCCCCGTTCCCTCGTTCCCCCGTTCCCCCACCCCTCTTTTCATACCAATCTAATAGCCTTGGCACCGATAACAGACCCATTCGCGCAGGGCATCGTTGTACTCCATGGCGTTGCCGCAGGTGGGACAGCGTCGCGGCGCTCCGGGCTGGGCGGCGGGTCGTGCGGTGGTACCGGGGGTACTGGGTGTATTGGCGGTCTCGCCCGGGTATGGATAATTGGGTGGAGGGTATGGGTGGTCGAACGCTGGCGTCCCGGGCCGCGGCTCTTCGGGCGTGGGTTGTCGCTGCGGTTGCGTCGCGGGTTGCGATGGCGGCGTCCGGTGGCTTGACGCTGGTGCGTTCGGTGCTCGGGGTGCATTCGGTGCTGCGGTGTATGCGTACGGCGGGGACTGAGCGGTGCTTGCGCCCGTTTTGCCCATTTCGCCCGTTTCGGCCTTTGCG
>CAZSUE010000147.1:0-8944 GCA_964609045.1 uncultured archaeon
ATTCATTCATTCATTCATTCATTCATTCATTCATTCATTCATTCATTCATTCATTTCCTTATCTACTCATCTACTCATCTACTTTCAGTGCCTCTCTCCTCTTATGATCGTTCACTGGAGCGTTATAGATCCATATCCTCCACCACGAGCGCGTGCGCTCGCATATTTTTATACTATGCCGTCGATGAGTAAATCGGTTGAGACCGATCGATATGAACACCGAGCCCGCAATAATTCTCGCATCGGAGGAGATGGGGCGCGAACCGTTCGTCCGGGCCGTGCTCGAACGGTTTGCCGCGCTCTTCTCCCGCGCACAGCACCTATTGATCAAACCAAATTTTGTGAGCGCTGAGCATTATCCCACCACGACGCACCCGGCGCTCCTGCGCGCCGTTATCGATTGGTTCCAGCATCATCATGGCGACATGCGCCAGCTTTCCGTCGGTGACGGTCCGGCCCTCGATCGACGACTCAAGCGCACCCATCACGCGCACCCTATCGTCAGGACATCGGCGAATGCGGGTCTCGCGTTCCGGAATTTTCACGATGAGCCGCCGGAGCGGCGCTGGTCCGAGCGCATCGCCTCTGACGGGAAAGCGCTACGCATCGCGACGCTTCCCGCCACCGTCGACGCCACCATCTCGCTACCGGTACTGAAGTCACATAATGTCTGCGGTATGACCGGTGCGTTGAAGAACCAGTTCGGATACCTCCCGCAGCGAACGCGGCTCCGGCTGCATGCCACCGGTTCGGCGCTCCATCGGACGATCGCGAGGATCAACGCGGTGGCACGACCGACGCTCTGGATCGTCGATGCAAAAACGGTGATGATCAACGCACAGGAGCGGCGTTGGGGTGGTGAGCCGAAAAGATTGGGGTGGCTCTATGCCGGTTGTGACCCCGTCGCCCTCGATTGCTTCGGTCTCACACTGCTAGGGACGGTTGACGCCGCACGCCGGGCGATGGCGCCGAAAGATATCGACCATCTGGATCTCAGCGCAAAATTGGGCCTCGGCACGTTGGAGCATCGGGTCGAGATGATCTAATAAGGCTCATTCCATTCACAGGGTTGAGTATTTAGATCTTTGCCAGAAAATATATTGGTTAGGTGCTCTGCATGGAATAAGCCAATAATGCTCATTTATGCCTTTAGTACTCTCTTTTCGCTCACTGTACCTGGCAAAAAGAAGAAAGGAAAATAGAAACAGATAAATAAAAAAATAAAAAAGTTAAAAAAATACTGCTCAGATGAGCGGTAGATACGCGCATGTCGTTGACAGATGCCAATTTAGATGATCGCAGCGAAGATGATCAGCGCGATGGCGATCATGAGCCCGGCTGCGAATGTGGCCATGGCGCGCGGTTCGCCCGCAAGCTCGTTGAGGTTGAGCCAGTTATGTTCCATCGAGTCGGTTATCTTGTCTACCACATAGAGCACGATGAAGATGAGCAGTAATCCCACGCCCACCCATGTGATCGTGGAGACGAACTGCCCGGCAAACCCGTCCAGCCCGAAAGCGGCGGGGTCCTCGACCGTTGCGGTAGTAGTATTTGTCGCCAGTGCGATCTGAGAGCCAATTCCCATAGTCACTCCTCCTAGGTTAAAAACACCGAGGGCGAATAGCATTTAACTAATAAAAGTATTGCTCGCGCGCGGGTGTGAAAGCGGGTGTGAAACAGAAGATGTGTAGAAAGATGGGTAGAACGGTCGCAATACCGCGTTCCTCTCTCAGCGAAGTGGTGCCAGTATGTTATCCTTGAAACGTTCTATCGCGCGCGTTGGAAAAAAGCCGATCATTGGGATGGTCCATCTCGAACCGCTTCCGTATTCGCCACGCTGGACGGAGCACCCCGCGCCCCTCTCGCTGGACCATCTCGCCGAACGCGCGCTCGACGACGCACGATCACTCCTCGATGGCGGTATCGACGCCGTTCTCTTCGAGAACTTCCACGACAACCCGTATCCGAAGGATGTGTCCGAACCGATCACGGTGGGAGCGTTCGCCATCATCCTCCACGAGGTCGTCCGGCGACTCTCTCTCTCGGAGCATGTGCCGTTCGGGGTGAATGTACTACGGAACGATTGGCGTTCCGCGCTCTCGCTTGCGCGACTCGTCAACGCCGCGTTCATCCGCGTCAATGTCCTCGATTCGGCCACGGTCACCGACCAGGGCATTATCGAAGGCGACGCCCGTGCGCTCCATCTCTTCCGTCAACGATTCGATCCCACTGGCTCCATCGCCGTTTACGCCGATGTTCATGTCAAGCACGCCGCGCCGTTGGCCGCGCGCCCCATCGCCGAAGCGGCGGCGGATACGGCGCACCGGAATCTTGCGGACGGTGTCATCGTGTCCGGTCCGGGCACGGGGCGGGCTACTTCGGGCAGGGAGCTCATCGCGGTGAAGGAGGCGCTCCCGGAGGTGCCGGTCATCATTGGGAGTGGGTTGGGGTTGGAGAATGCCGAAGCGCTCCTCGCTCATGCCGATGGGGCCATCGTCGGCTCGGCACTGAAGCGCGGCGGCGATGTTGAACAACCGGTGGACCGCCAGCGGGTGGAGGCGCTGATGGAGCGGGCTCGGAGCGTTCGAGATTAAGTTCGAGATTAAGTTCGAGGGTCGGTTCTACCCCCGATTAGCGATGTGCGCGTCATCTCTTCTCTATTCTATGGACGAAGCCTATGGACTATGGACGAAGCGCTTAAATCCACCACTGCCATTATTGCTCGCGCAGGTGACCCGATGCCCGCGAAGGTATACAATTTCGATCATTATGCCGGCTACCCCATGGATCCACGCGTCCTCGACGCGATGCAGCCGTATTTTGCCTCAGACTACGGCAATCCCTCGTCGCTCCATGCATTGGGACGAGAGCCGAAACGCGTCCTCGCCGCGGCAGACGAGCGTGTGAGGGCGTTGATCAACGCCGAGGGTAACCGTTCGATCATCTTCACCAGCGGCGCCACCGAGGCGAACAATCTCGCGCTCAAAGGGTTTGCTTGGCGGCATCGTGACGAGGGCCGAACCATCATCACCAGTGCGGTGGAACATATCTCGGTACGAAAACCGCTGGCCGCGCTGGAAAAGGAAGGGTTCACCATCGTCCGACTACCTGTGGACGAATATGGGCGGGTCGACCCCGAGGCGCTCGAGGCGGCGATCAGTGAGGATACGACCCTCATCTCGGTCATCTACGCCAATAACGAGGTCGGGACCATCCAGCCTATCGCGGCCATCGGCGAGATCGCCGATAGATACGACATCGTATTCCATTCCGATGCGGCCGCGGCAATAGGGAAAATACCCATCGATGTCGAAGCGGAGAGCGTCGATCTCCTCACCCTCTCGAGCAACGATATCTATGGCCCCAAGGGTGTGGGCGCGCTCTATGTGAGACCCGGTGTGCGTCTCGAGCCGATCCTCCACGGCGGCGGCCAGCAAGGCGGTCTCAGGAGCGGGACCGAGAATGTCCCCGGTATCGCCGGGTTCGGCGAAGCCGCGCGGATCGCCAAAAGTGAGTTGGACGATGAGCGCAAGCGCCTGAGCGCGCTTCGTGATCGGCTGATCAGGGGTCTCATCGACGAGATCCCGGCGGCCACACTGAACGGGCATCCAACGGAGCGACTCCCGAACAATGTCAATATCCGGTTCGCCTATATCGAGGGCGAGGGGATGGTGCTGAACCTCGATATGGTGGGCATCGCGGTGGCTACCGGCTCGGCATGCACCTCGAAGACGCTGGAGGCGTCGCATGTGCTCATGGCCATGGGCGTCAAGCACGAAGAGGCGCACGGGTCGCTCCAGATGACATTGGGGAAATCCACCACGGACGAGGCGGTCGACTATCTCATCGAGCAGCTTCCGCCCATCGTCCGTCGGCTCAGGCTCATGTCGCCTATCGCACCAAACGATCTCTACGACGAACGGATATGAGGCACACAACGGAACAACACGAACGGTGAAACAGATGTCGATGTATACCAAGAAAGTCATGGACCATTTCCAAAATCCACGGAATATGGGCAAGATCGAGGACGCAGACGGGACTGGCAAGGTCGGGAACCCGGTCTGCGGCGATATGATGGAGATCTATATCAGCGTGGACGAAAGCGACATCGTGACCGATGTGAAATTCAAGACCTTCGGGTGCGGCGCAGCCATCGCGACCTCGAGCATGATCACCGAGATGGCGAAGGGGAAGAGGCTCGAAGAAGCGATGGCCATCACCCGCGACGAGGTCGCAGAGGCGCTTGGCGGACTGCCCCCCGTCAAGCTCCATTGCTCCAATCTTGCGGCGGATGGGCTCAAGGACGCGATCCGCGATTTTCTCGAGAAGAACGAGCGCCCCGTCCCTGAGCAGCTGACCGTGCGCACGCATCGCGAAGAAGACGACGACGAAGACGAAGAAGAATAGGTGAGTAATGGGAGCCCCCTCCCGACCGAACCGTCCGCCGACACCCGCGGGACCGTCTCGCGAGCGGGTCATGACCATCGATGGCGCGCGAGCTACGAAAACCCTCGCTCATTTTTCACAGAACGACGCTCTTGAAACGACGGTGATCGTGTGGTTTTTGCGACCGAGCTCCCGTTCCTCTGGACGATCCGAGACGATCCGTGCCGCTCATCGCTCGGTTATCTCGTCGGGAGCTTCCACATCCTCGATCGTGAGTTCCACACCGCGCTCGGCACGCTGGTAAGGCGTTGTGATAAGGTCTGGCTCGAGCACGATACCGCGGAGGTCGTCGCCTCGGACGCAACACGCCGCGCGCTCGTTGGTGACTATCTCACCGACGCTGAGATCGCGGATATTCACGCACTCCTCGCAGAGCTCGGGGTGCACCAGTTCGATATCGCGCACTGGCCCCTCCTCGAGATCACCAGCGCGATCCGCGTGCTCCTCTACCGCGCAGCGGGCGCGGTGCATCGCATGGAGCGGACCGCCACATCGCTCGCCACTGCCATGGACCGCAACCTCGGCTATTTGGAATTGGCGGCGACCGTTGAGACCGTCGATGCGACCTACTACGCAGACTACCTGCGCAACCTCGGCACGCTGGATGAGGAGCGCCAGCGGCTGCGGCGGATCATGGACGACTATTATAGCGGCGAGCTTGCGCGTGCGTTGGGGTTTGATATCTCCACGGCAGCCGTGGCCGATGAGGACGCCTCGGCGATGTGGGTGGAGCTCGTCGGGAAACGCGATCGCGGGTTGAGCGAGGAACTCCTCCGCGCGCTCGAGAGAGGGCACGACCGAAGAGGGTGTGGCGACCCCGACCCAGATGCGAGCGCGGACGGAAATGTCCGGCCGGACCTCTTCATCGTCGGGCTCGCACACTGCCCCGCCATCATTAGACGTGTAGCGGCAGAAGGGTATATTGTATCACAGAAAACGTATCCAGCGAGCGAAGGAGCCGAGGAGTGATCGTGATCATGCGGATGGAACAATGGCATATGAAGGATGCTTCCTTCCTACCTGGCCAATTGGTTATCTGGTTTCTTCGAACTCATCGAGACGATAATCGGCCCAGTCGCGAGTGCCGAGGACGATCTCGAGTTCGGTCGGGGTGAGGATCGGTTCGTCGTAGCGAAGATAATCGTCGATGGCGATCCGTGGACAAGCGGTGGAGACATAGGCGTCCATCCCGAAACCCAGTAAGTGCGCTGGAGAGAAATGGTCCAGGGTGAAGATGATGCCGGAACGGTCGTGCGTCTCGAGCAGCTGTTTTTGCGCAAGCGCGAGCGATGTGCGACATTGACCGATCTTGGTCCCCACCAGTATCCCAAAGTTCCGTGCGTCACCAGCGCGGACGATGGCGCCGTGACGCTGGCGTAGGACACGTTCGACCGTATCGGAGATGTCGCGCACCGTCCCCGCCAACGGGTCGAATACGAGCGTGCGTTTTCCGGTTGCGAGCGCAACGCCGAGCGGGTGGAACATCCCGGTGCCGATGTAGAGAAAGGTGTCGACTTCGTCCGCCACCATGCGCGCGGCAGAAAAATTACAGCCCAGCACCTGGCCGGGGTCGGTCACGCGCGAATCACCGTCGCCGACGAGGACCGTATACCCCGCCGCGGCCAGTGCGGTGCGGAGCGGCAACATCGAGAGGATATATTGGATAGTGGTGACGAGCCCGATTAGGCAGGCGGGCGAAAGGCGGGTGGCGAGCTCGTCGACGACCCGCGCTGGCTGCAACTCGGTCGTCATATGAAGCGGGATATGTTTCACGGGAACTGAGCCCGCGCTCGTGCTCGCTTCCGAGATCGAGGGCATCGGTGCGTGGCCGAACTGGAGAAGGAGCGCGGGCGAAAATGCGCTGACATGGCCCGCGGCACGATCACAGGCGCCATAACAGGGGTCGGCGACAATGCCCGCCGTCACCCCCAACCGCTCTTCTAACCATCGCGCAACGGGGACGGCGTACTGTTTCAGCCCGTCGGGAAACTGTACCAATAGCCGTTTCTCGTGGGTGTCGGCGATCTCGAGCCCATCGGCCACCGCCCGAAGGTCGAGGTCGTATTTCGTTCGCAACCGCTCCAATCGGTCCATTGTGGTGGTCTCTATGCTCATCCTTCGGCGATGCACCGCACCGTGTCATAAACCTTTGGTCCCCCTTCCGGTGAGCGACGCGCGCCCCCATAGGCATTGGTGGTCGCCGCTCGCCCCGCACGGATGTTGAACGCGGTTCGCGCCTCACGTCGGACGCGGTGTTCGATCCTGGAATGGAATATTTAAATAATGCGGACCATATATGAGGTCGATACGATGCCCGGTGAGCGGAAACAATACGATTTGGCAGCGGTAGTCTATTCTCCCGACGGGCGGATATACCAGGTCGAATATGCGCGTGAAGCTGTCAAACGCGGGACCACTAGTTTAGGGCTCAAATTCCGCAACGGGGTAGTATTACTCGCGTACAAGAATGTACGGAGTCGGCTGATCGAACCGTCGTCGATCGAGAAGATATTCAAGATCGATGAACATATCGGCTGTGCCTGTTCCGGCTTGGTCGCCGATGCACGCACACTGCTCGACCGGGCGCGATCGGAAGCGATGGCCAGTCGGTTACGATATGACGAACCCGCCGATGTTCGATACCTCGTCCGTCAGATCTGCGACCTCAAACGCGCATATACTCAGTACGGCATTGTCCGACCGTTCGGCGCATCGCTCCTCGTCTGTGGTTGTAACGACGAACCCATCCTCTTCGAGACCGACACCAGCGGCGCGTTGATCGAATACAATGCAGGCGGCATCGGGAGGAACCGTGACCAGATCATGAACTTTTTCGAGGACAATTTCGACCCCGAACTCGAATTCGAGGCCGCACTCACATTAGCCACCGAGGCGTTGCGCTCGGTGGACGAGATCGAACTCAACCCCGAGAACTTCGAGGTCGGTGTGGTCACCACGGATGAGCCGTTCCATATCTATACTGCTGGTGAGACCGAGGAACTTCTTTCGGTCGATTGATCGATTCCCTCCACCGTCGAGGCCTCAGCTCGGCTCAGCCCCGTTCTCGCGGCCGCGCCCACAAACCGCGCCCTCAATAATTAATCCCACCCGTCACCGACCCCTGATCGCGATTCGCCGGTGGCATCTTATCGGCGGACGGGCGGCGGCACTATTGCCCAAATCCCAAACCCCGATCCCCAGTGGCTTCTTTTTTTCCGCCTTCAAACCACACCTGAGCGATAGAGGACCGAGACCTTCTTCTCCCAGAGCCGTTCGCAGTTCGGGCAGTAACAGTCGTCGCCGTGGCGTTCGAGGAGCGCGCGGCAGATACTGCAAAGCGAGTAGAGCGTGCCGAGCTTTTTCCCGATCGTCGTCAGTTGCAATGACGGCTCGATCTGTATGATCTTGGCGCGGATGATATCCCCGATCTTGAACGCGCGCCCCATCTCCGGGACATAGCGCCGGCTCACCTTCGAAATATGGATCGAGCCGTGGGTATCGCTACTGATCGTCCGCTCCTCACCGACCACCCGTTCGACCGTCACGAGCGCGATGGGGCCGCGGAAATCGGTGATCATCCCGATGATATGTTGCCCGGGAACGAGGAGGATCGGTGTACTGGTACGCGGCACCACATCGGCCATCATCTCCGTGCGATCGTATTCGACCACACCAGTGGTCATGGCAAGCACCTTTCCATTATCTTCGTACGCACCCTTGCCGGGCATATATTCTTCCAATGTACCGAGAACCTCTCCCGGCATGACAAAATGTGATTCTCTATTGATAGTAATTCCTCCAGGATCGTCGACGGTGATGGGCGAAGTTCGTATCGAACGCACGATCGGATCGAGTCCAACTCAAGGTGCCATAGCGTCGGCATAGCGACGGTTATCCATATTGGCTGCCCGCTCATCTCTTATAGAGTGGCACGAAGCGGTGAACGTGCGTCGCAGTGGCTCGAAGCCGGTCCCGGTCAGTTTCCAATGGCTGAATTGGGTTGGGTCGGGTTCCGTTCATATTAATATCGCTACCCGCCGGTACCGGTATCCCACGCTCCGGTCATATCTGCCTTCCATCACGAACGACATGAGGAACAACCACCTCCACCTATAAGAGATGATGGCTGAGCCATGGGTATCATGAGGTCGACGGCGGTGCGATGCGGAACAACGAGACATCGAAATATTTCACAGCGGCGGTATGGAACTGGAATCGGTGCCAAATGGGAAAACGGAACCGTTCCTCGGCGGTGACGCGCTTCCCATGACTTTTGACAAACTGGTGTATAAAATTTCGGGTGCGCGTGAGGTGCAATGTATAGACGACGGTGGCGCACCGAAGCGCGGTTTGGAGAAAGACACGGTCCGCGTGTTTCTTCTGCGCACCGAATGGCGGGTTCTGCAGCGCGGTATCGAACGGCCCCCTCTCGTCGATAAAGAGGGGGGAGTGGTCGATGTCCATGACGACCACGCTGAGCTTGCCGTCCTTGCGG
>CAZSUE010000148.1:0-4023 GCA_964609045.1 uncultured archaeon
ATACCCAGAGCTATACCCAGAGCTATACCCAGACCTTAAACCCAGACCCAATAGATTCATTATAGTGACCCCATATTGCGAGCAGCGATATCGATGTCGATGTTCTGTCCGCACTGTCACCAACTGATGCGTTTACGAAACGACGGCGACGCGCCCGAGCAGTACTGCCCGCGCTGTGAGAACGGCAAAAAGAGCCAAGCGAATGCGGCGCCAACGGTGACGGCACGGACCTCGGCATCCGCCCCGGCGGTACCTGCGTCCTCTGGGCGCGCCGCTCTTTCATCATCACCGTCGATGAAGAGCGATCGTCATCGTCGGGTCCATCGGGCGCGTCGCGCCATCGGTGGTGCGGAGGGGGGTCGGTCACTGAAATCGGAGACGAGGTTTGCAAGAAAGCGGGCGAAGGCGAGAGAGGAGCGCTCCGCCGTCCACTGCGAACTGGACGACCAGGGGCTCTTTCCGTTCGAGACGATCCGGAAGGGTCAAGATCGATTTCTGGAGGATGCGCGCGCGGCGTTACGCGAGGGGAAACATCTCGTGGCGCACGCGCCCACCGGCATCGGCAAGACCGCCGCGGCGCTGACCGCCGCCCTCGAACGCGCGCGAAAGACCGATGAGAAGGTGTTCTTCCTTACCTCGAAACAGTCGCAGCACAAGGTCGCGGTGGAAACGCTCCGGCTCATCCGCGAGCAGTGCGAAGACCGGTTCAATTTCGGCGCCATCGATGTCATCTCGAAGCAAAATATGTGCCCGCGGCCAGAATCGCGTGGGTACTACCTCGCGTTCAGCGAGTTCTGTTCCTACGAGCAGCGGAACCATCGCTGTCAATGGTTCAAGCGTCATCATCCGGTGGAGGAGACGCTCGATAAGAAATTGCTCCATGTGGAGGAGCTCACCGCGCTCTGTATCCGGAACGGTATCTGTCCGCACCGCGCAGCACTGGATGCCGCTGAGGACGCGAGTGTGATCATCTGCGATTACAACTATATCTTCTCCGAGCTTGGCCAGCGTATCCTGGCGCGGTTCGAGGTCGATTTCCACGAGATCATTGTGATCATCGACGAAGCGCATAACCTCCCCGGCCGTATCTGTGGGAACCTCGATATGGAACTGACGCCGCATCGGATCCACGAGGCGTCCATCGAGCTGCGGAACCACGATCGCCAGCTCGAATACTACCTCACGCGGCTGCGGGAGCTGATCGAGAACTCCATCGCCGCGCTCCCCGCCGGCGAAGACCGTCCCATCTCGCGCGACATCCTCCTCGCCAAGCTGCAGGGCATCCTCGCCGAAGCGATCGACGAGCCGCTCGAGGTCGAGGAGTTCTTCAAGAAATTGACGAAACACGCCGAAAAGATGGTGCAGGACGGTGTGGACAAATGCGCCCTCCTCCAGTGCACTGAGTTCTTCAATGCCTGGTATCGACAACGCTACGGCGCGTTGCGGATGGTCTCGAACTGGGGCAAGGGCGATTCCAATTTTCGGCGCTCGAGCCAGTATTCAAGTGGCGACGACGACCGGCGGGTGACCACGCGCGGGTCTATCGCGCTCAAGCTCCTCGATCCGTCGGTGATCTCGAGACGGATCTTCGATCGTATCGCGGGCTCTATCGCCATGAGCGGAACACTTCATCCCACCTCGATGTTCTCATCGCTCGTCGGGCTCGACCTCGACCGGACGGTCCAACGCCGCTATCAAAGCCCGTTCCCACCGGAGAACCGGCCCGTGCTTATCACGCCGAAATTGACCACGCGCTATCGGCTGCGCGGGCCGAAGATGTACGAGCGGATGGCAGAGAAGATCGCCGATGTCGCCGGTGCGGTGCCCGGGAATCTCGCCGTGTTCTTCACCTCGTACAAACTGCTCTCCAGCGTGCTGAGCTACCTCGAGCACATACGATTGAGCAAAGCGTTGCTCGTCGAGCAGCGGAACATGAACAAATCTGAGAAAGAGGAGCTGTTCACACGGCTCGAGCGGCTGAAGTACCTCCGCGGCGGTATCCTCCTCGGCGTGCTCGGCGGGTCGATGTCCGAGGGCGTGGACTATGCCGAGAACCTCCTCTCGAGCATCATCGTCGTCGGGCTCCCGCTCGCGCCGCCGACGCTCGAGGTCAAGACCCTTCGCGGGTACTATTCGAAGAAGTTCGGCAAGAAACGTGGTGAGGAGTACGGGTACCTCTTCCCGGCGATGAACAAGGTACGACAGGCGATCGGGCGCTGCATTCGGAGCGAGACCGATCGTGCGGTGGTGGTGCTCATGGACGAGCGGTTCGCGCAACAACGGTACAAGCGCTGCCTTCCACCGGAGTGGTTTATTACCGTGAATAAGAACCCTGAACAGTATTGTGAAAATTTTTTCCAATAATTGAATCCAGCGATGGCCAGGACGAGAAAAGTTAATATTTCGCATGTATCTTTACCGACGGCGTAGGACTCATTTAGGAATCGCTGCGCCGTATTGTGATCTCATGTTCGAGAATGCTGTGGAGGGGTTCGACAAGCTCCTCGAAGACACGATCCCAGAGGGGCACATCATCATTGTGAAGGGTGTCGCGAGTTCGCTAAAGACGATCTTTTCTACATGGCTCGTCAATAGTCATATTAAAGAACACGGCGAGTTCGCACTCTTCGCCACCATCGACGAGAACGCCGATTCGCACGCGTTCCGTATGGAGCGGCTTGGGATGGAACTCTCGGACAACCTCCATATCTCGGACTATACCGAGATCCGGTCGCGGTTCGAGGGGCAGCATGGACACCCGGGCTTCCTCAGGATGATCGAGGGCGTTCTCAAGTTCTTCAAGAATGAGAAGGGGGAGAAGTTCCGCTGCTTTGTGCTCGACTCGCTCGGTGGTGTCTATTCGCTCATCGGCGAGGAGAATATCCGGTCCAAGATGTATAATTTCTTCAAGACGCTCCGGGACATGGGGCTGACCTCGCTGGTGATCATGGAGGAGTTCGAAGACCAGGTAGCGCAGCATGTGACCGGGATCGGGAGCGAGGTCTTCCTCGCCGACGGTATCATCGAGCTGGGCATGTACGAGACGCGCGAGGATGTGAAACGGTATATCCAGATCAAGAAAATGCGTGCGTGCAAATACGACATGCGCAAATACGCCATCGAGCTCTCGTACGACGGATTCATGGTGGGCGGGCCGCTGTTCCTCTGAATTTCGATCCACCTTCGGCATGGCGTCGGTCCGACGGTTTTCCTCGGCGAGCTGCGAGGAGGAATGAACCACTCTCGCATGCGCCGGAACCCAGAACGCGTCCCTGCTCCCGATGAGGATAAAGGAGATGGGTATACCGCGCGCCGGGACTGGGCGCCGGTGGTGAGCGCCGGTGGTGAGCGCCGGTGGTGGCTATGGGTCGGGCGACGTAAATCCTATATATTTTTGGCACCTCTTTCTCCATGGTATCTATGAGCGATTATGTGAGTGTCAATATCCCGCCGGTGCTACGGATGGAAGCTGACCTTTTCGTCAAGGGCGGGTACTTCACCGACCGCTCGGAGTTCATCCGTGCCGCGATGCGCGAGTATATCGAGAAGCTCTCCTCGAAGCGGATCGAGATCGCCGTTCACCTCTATCAGGACGAGGAGGTGTCACTGGCGCGCGCCGCGCAGATCGCAAAGACCAGTATCTCGAAAATGAAGACGACCCTTCACCATCGCGGTGTAGAAGTGCGGGTGGGGCCAGAGGATGAGGACGAGGCCAAAAAAGAGTATGAGACCGCGAGGGAGATCGTGTGATCGTCGTCCCGGATAGTTCGGTGATCGCGCTCTTTAGTACGATCGGACGGTTCGAACTCCTCTTCGAGCTCCTCTCCTCGACCCGGGTCCGCATCCCGAAATATGTGATCAACGAGCTGCTGCACGGGCGCAAGAGCCGCAAGTCGGACTACCGCGCGTTTCGCTCTCATCTTGGCCGCAAAGGTGGTATGATCCGTGGGGATCGCGATCTCTTTTCCATCGTCACGCTGGAGAAGAAGAGATGAGTTTGATCGGCAAGTTCTTCGGCGACAA
>CAZSUE010000148.1:4033-8915 GCA_964609045.1 uncultured archaeon
AGAAGAAGACGGTAGCCTCGTTTGGACAGCAAAAGGGTCTCGGTGAGGGCGAAGCGTCGGTCATCCTCTATTGTGCGCAAAACAGAACGCACCGTGTGGCGCTCCTCGACGGGTGCCGAGCGAAGCGCGTGGCGAAAGCGAAGCATATCATGGTCACCGGCACCGTCGGCCTTCTCATGCGCGGGTACGAAACCGGCTCGATCGACGGGCGAAGCGAACTGCGGGGAATAGTGAACGAGATCGCGGAGGCTGGCTTCGCCATAGAAGAACGGGTCGTCGATCGCATCTTCGCATCAAACAATTGATCGATCGATCGATCGATCGAGCGCTCGATCGATTCGAAGCGATTTGAAAGAAATTGAACAGATATGAAATGAAGTGAAATGAAATGAAGTGAAATGAAGTGAAGTGACCGTGCGGCCAATACAAATTGTACTGTATGTATGACCGATCCTCCAACGCGGGAAGAGATCGGTGAATGGTGGATGGTCGATGGTCGATGTTCGATGGTGGATGGCTGATGTTCGATGGTGGATGGCTGATGATTGGATAGTTCGCATTACCCCCCCGCTCGTTCTTATTAGGTCTCGAGATGCGTGCGAGCGTCCATTTGCGGGCCGTCATCCTCTTTTCGATACTGGAGCGTCGGCGAGATCGTTCTCTCGTGCGGGTAATAGTGCTCCAGACCGAGGTCGGACAATGTCTGGAGCGTAGGGATGCCATCGGCCGTCCAGCCTCGAAGCGCATAGTACGCGTCGAGCATCGGCTCCAGTTGGGGAAGGACGCCCTCGGAGGCGCCACTGGGCCGCGGTTGGGTCTGCAATCGGAGCGGGAGACTATCGTCGCGTCGGGACAGTCCAAGCCGGATATTGTAGAGACGTTTGAGTGTATGGACGCGTGCGCCGATGGTCATCAGCTCGCCCGCCTCGAGCTCCCAGCCGGTGGCGGCGCGGACCCAGCGTGCGATATCGCTGGGCTGGATGCCACCATAGGTGAGGAATTTACAGAGCCCGAGCGGGTTGAAGATCGACTGAAAATCCTGCATGGCGACGACCATTGCCGGCTTCCCCGCCATGGTATGCGGATCGATCGGCTCCGGATAGCCCAATTCCGGGATCGGGGTGCCTCTCCCGATGGTATAGGAGAGCCCCTCGAGATGGCAGCCGCCGCGGTTGGCGGTGGCGTACTGCAGCGCGAGCGAGGTAAAGGCGCGCGGGTCGTGCATGGGCAGCTCGAGGCCTTTCACATGGATCGCGAATTGGCGTGCTACGGGCCCGATGCGTTCTGCCGCACGCGCCACACCATCCGCCAAAAGGTCGCCGAGCCCGTCCCGATGCGCGATCTTCTCGATCATTTCAATAATAGCATGGGGGCGCCCCCAATCGAGCGCGGGCAGTGAACCCGAGGCTGTGAAAGGCGGTGGGAGTGATCCGTGCTCGGCCGCTTCGATGGCGAAGGCGATGGCGGCGCCGGTGGAGATAGTATCGAGCCCGAGGCGGTTCGCCAGCTCGTTGGCCGCGACGATGCTCTCGAGGTCGTCGTTCAGACAGAGCGCACCGAACGCGGCACCGGTCTCGTATTCCGGGTAGGCGCTCTCGACGATCGCGCCATCGGCGGTCCGGCGCTGGATATGTTTGCCACAACCGATGCTGCATCCATAACACGCCTGGTTCTTGACGCTATAGGAGCTGGCCAGTGTTTGACCGGTGGTGCGTTGTGCGCCACGCTCCCACGAGCCGCCCGCCCAGTTCTCGATGGGGAGGTCGCCGATCGTCTCCAGGTGTTCGAGTCCGCCGAGCGTGCCGTAGCGGCGCAGTCCCTGGGTGGGTGTGCGGATCCGTTTTCGCGCAGTGGCGGCGAGGTCGCAAAGCGCGTCGCCGTCCCACAGCTCGGGTCGCTCTTTGGGGACACCATGTTCTCGCATCACCGTGACACATTTGACGCGCTTGCTCCCGAGGAGCGCTCCGAACCCGCATCGACCCGCCGCACGCGCCTTTTCACCTTCGAACATGACCGATGCGTACCGGACGAGGTTCTCGCCCGCCGGGCCGATGGAAGCGGACCAGGTATCGAACTCGCCGTCTTCGTCCCCGTCATAGGTCGATCGCAGCTTTTCGTGGATGAGGCGTGCGGTATCGAATGTGTCGCGGCCCCAGAACGATGATGCGTCCAATAGATGGACCTCGTCCGGAGTGATGATGATGGAGACGGGTTCTTTCGCCGCGCCGCGAATGGAGAGCCCGTTCCAGCCGTTGAAAATGAATTGCGCGCCCCAATTCCCCCCAACGACCGATTCGCCCCAGCATCCGGTGAGCGGTGCGCGACCGCAAATAGAGGTCTTGCTCGCCGTGGGTGTGGGGCTCCCGGTAAGGAGTCCGGGGACGATCAGGAGCGGTTGGACGGGTGCGAGCGGGTCGGTCTCAACCCCGATAAGTTCGAGCTCGTCGATCAATAGCGCCGCAGCGAGCCCGCTACCGCCCAGATAGGTACGCAATAACGATTCCGGAACAGTATTGTAGCGTATCGTCGACTTGCTCAGGTCGATATCGATCATCGTCCAACCGGTGGTGAGAACGAACATCCCTCCAGCATGTTCTTCCAAAGCGACTGGAGTCTCCCTCTCGCATCGTCTTTTCTTCGGAAGATGCAGGCGTTTTCTCTATTATTGCGCGTTCTTATAGAACTGTCGGTCCCTGATCACCTTCAAAGGCTAGTGGTTTGATCTCAGTGTGTTCTTACCTGCCTTTTGAGCTAGCTCGAGTTCAATCAATCAATCATTCACTCAATCATTCACTCAATCATTCACTCAATCATTCATTCATTCAACCATTCATTCATCCAACGAATTGCAGTTTCGTCAGGGTCTGCCGGGTGGTACCGTGGTACCGTAGCACCGTGGTAGCCGCGGGCCGCGTCGCCTCGCTATCGATCGAGAGGTGTACAAGAGTGCGCCCGGAGCCGACATGGTGGGTGGCGGTGCGCGGTGCCGATGCAGGTCTAACGAGAAGCCCTGGCTCGTCCGCTCGCGTTCCCGACAAAACTCGGCAGCTGCGCCGAAGTAGGTCCAATAAAAAAAGTACTGGAGGGCCGGAACGCGGCTTCTCGCGTCGCCGTCGTCCTTTTTATTTATGAGACGCGGCCGCATCCGGGCATGCGACCGCGCCTCGGGTCGGTGTTGTTCCAGGGTTGAAAAAGTTCCAAAACTTCGATTCGCGTACAGAGCTATAACCTGTGTGTGTTCATGCACATTGCTGCGCGATCATTTCATTTATTGGTACGCATCGATGGTGATCGTGCCGTATGCGGCGGCGGCGCGGTGGGTGAGGAGGATGAGGAACACCATGGACATGAAGAGCGACATGAAGAATGCGATATATGCGGCGGAGGGGTCGATGCGTACGATATTGAGCGGGAACGCGAGGAGCGGGAGTCCGACGAGGATACAGAGCGTGATGAGGAAATAGATCGACATGATATCCGGTATCCCGCGCATGGAGCGGTCGAAGTTCGGGAAGCGCGCGCCCACCCACATCCCGAGCCCGATGAAGACGAGGATCAGCACCATGGTGGCGATGACGAAATAACCGATCACACGAAGCGGGAACCCGGCGAGGAACTGGACCGGGAGCGTGATGAAATAGACGAGCGGTGTGGAGAGGATGAAGATCGCCAGCGTCTTACCACGAACGATCTCGATATCGCGCACCGGGAGGATCTTGAGCAGCCAGAGCTTACGCCCCTCGGCGCTCACCGAAGAGAGCCCGAGGTAGGCGCAGTCGATGATCGCGCCGGCGACCATGGCCATCCCGACGATGGAGGGGTAGAAATATTTGCGAAAGAGCCCCATCTCCGCCGGGGCCGGTCCGAGGACGAAATAGAGGATGATGAGCGAGATACCGGTGACGACGGCGGCGATGATGGCGAGGATAGTATCACGGTCGCGGAACATGATCACGAGCTCTTTGCGCGCGACGATCGCCTCGCGAAAATTGACCTCGCGCCAGAACGAGAGCGGTTGGAGGTAATCTTTCGTCGGGTCGACGATATGCGACTCGTTCTTCATCGATTGTGTGACCCATGCACGCTGGAGGTGCGTGACGGTCCCACGCAGCGCCAAACCCCCCAATAGCGTGAATGTGCCCAGAAAGAGAAGCGACCCACCCATTCCAACCGTCAGTTCGGTGAGCGTGAGATAGACGCCGTAGGCGAGGAGCAAGGGGATGGCCAGTGTTTGGAGCTTTGCACGGATCGGCTCGATCTGGATCATGATCGGGCTCATGACGCCAAGGAGCGTGCCAAAGACGACGAGGAGCACGGTGGTGAGGAGGTAGGAAAGCGGTATAACGAAAAAGAGGTCGAAGAGGAGCATGACCGCGATGCCGATGGCCACGGCGACGAGGATGATGGAGACGATGTATGAGAGGAACGCGAAGAACTTGCCGAGGAGGAGCTGGCCGGGGGAGAGGTCGAGGGTGAAAAAGAGCCCGGCGGCGCGTTGTTTCAAAAGGTTGCGGTAGGTATAGGCGAACACGCGGACGAAGACGAGGATGAAGAGAATGATGAAGACCTCCACCTCGCTGATCGTGTCCACCGGCAGGTCGTAGCCTTGGTTCTGCATGAAGATGACGAGGTTGAGGATGAGCGCGATGGCGACGAAGAGGTTGATGATGAAGAACGACGAGACGATGGGATGCTTCTTGAAACGCTGTTTCACATTCCTCCCCGCGCTCTTGACATCGGCCACCATGATATGGTACCATTGTCTCCGCGCCGGTCGGTGGTGGCGGCCCAGGGTCGGTTCTCTCTCTTGCGCATCCATTCGATCGCATCCTCCTCGTTGGATCCGCTCTCAGGAGCCCGCTTGATCCTCGCTCGCAGCAGC
>CAZSUE010000149.1:0-8899 GCA_964609045.1 uncultured archaeon
TCTCGTGGGTGGCGCGTCGCGCGATATCTGGGAGAAGAAATACCTCGAGCCGAAAGTGAAGAGCGAAAGCTGGTCGGAACACCGTCGGACGCTCAAGCTCCTCGAGTCCTATCTCATGGCCACCGGCCTCATCGTCGGCGAGGCGATCATGGGCACGGTGGTGGCGATCTACCTCGTCATACCCCTTCTTACCGGCGGCGGGATATAGCGATAGCGCGAGCGCCGTCCCTCGGCCGTTCTACCGGACCATGGCCTAATGGCGGGAGAGAATCGACCTCCCGCCTCCCTTCAGTTCCATCTTTATTTCTATCTCCATCTCCATCTCCATCTCCGCCCGCGACCCAGAGGAGCGACGCAAGCACCCCGCGTTGGGTACCGCTGCACCCCTGGGACAGACCGTTTTAGAATAGGTGCGCGTTTCTCGAAAGCAACCTATATGAACCAGCAATCGCTTGCAACCCTATGATCGAGTGGTTTACCGTTTTTGGTGCGATCGGAGCGATACTCGCCCTCATCCTCATCCTCGCGGCCATCGCAGCACGCGAGCACCTTGCCATTGCGTTCACTTCCATCGCGCTTTTCTTCACCATCCTATTGATCGCGGTGCCAACGCTCCCCGCACTGCGCGCGGAATATATCCTCCTCGCAATGGCCGCGCTCGCGGTGTTCATTATCGTCAGCGTCACCGTCGGCTCATTCTTTTCAGTGGACGAGGGCCCCTATGCCGGCATCTCGCTGATACTGCTCATCGCACTGGCCGCCACCATCCTTATCCTCGACCGGCTCGATCTCGTTGCGTGGTGGACCACCGCCGTCATCCTCGCCATCGCGCTCCCCGTCGGAATAACCATCATCATCGAGTCCGGCCGGCATACCGCCGAAGCCTACATCCTCGGCGGTACGCTGACCGTCACCGCCATGGCCGCGCTCTATGCAGCGCTCCATCTCGACCTCCTTCCACTGAACGCCGATGTCATCCTCTATATCCTTCTCGCATCCGCCACCGCGCTCGCACTCCACGGCATCCATAACGATGAGAATGCGGGGCTCGGCATGGGCATCTTTCTCGGCGCCGCCTACGCGCTCATCGCGTTCATCGAATTCTTCTTCCTCAGATCGGTCCAATGGCCGCTGACGCCCGCCCTCTTCCTCATCGTCGTACCGCTCCTCGGCATCGCCTTCGTCCATCGCGAGCTGGGTACCGGCTATTGGGAACACTACACATTCTTCGGCGCCATTGCCGGTGTTGGCCCGCTATTGGACGTTCTCTACCAGCACGGACCCACGCTCGGCTGGGCATGGGTCGACGCGCTGGCGATCGAGTGGATCTTTTTCTCATACCTCTTACTCGCGCTTGCGGGCGTGCTCCTCGGGCGGCTCTGGGACGATGACAGCAGTGGCGAGGAGGATTCGCTCTCCGTCAGCGGCGGGATACTGCTCGCCGGCGTGGTGCTCCTCAGCATACTCTTCTCGTTCGTCACCACCGTCTCGCCGATCATCCTCGGCCAGTGCGGCGTGCTCGGCGGTTTCATGTTCCTCATGGTCGTCGGCATCAGAAAAGAATGGTCCGATAAGACCACCGCCGCACTGACAGGCAGCGCCATCGTCATCGTCTCGTTGCTCGCCGGCACAGCTGCCACCATGGGCCAGACGCCACCATTACAGTATTGGCTTTTCGGCCTCACCGCGTTCGCGTTCGCGCTCTTCGCCACCGGTCTTCGAAAACACGAGAACATCTACCTCGGCATCGGTCTCGCGCTCCTCATCACCCTCTATATCGTCGGTATCGGCTATCGCACCGCGTCGAACCTCGCGCAGATCAGCATCGGGCTTTCTGCACTCCTCTTTGGGGTTGCGCTCGTCGAACTCGCGCGCCGAAAATACTATCTGACCGGACCGTTCGTCTATCTCGGTGGCGCACTCTTCATCCTCCTCGGCGCGCTATTCGCACTTCGACCGCTCTCCAGCAGCCTCGACCAGCGCATCGCGTCCTTACCCGCAACCGTCTGGAGCGCAGCACCGTTCGTGATCCTCGCGATCGCCATCATCGGTGCGCTCGCGCAAAAGATCGCCAAACAGCGGCGTGAGTGGCGTAAGATGCAGGTCGACGGTGAGGTCTATGAGGGTGCGATGTTCCTCTACGCGCTTCCCGCACCCGACGCCAGCGTCACCGTACGGTCGACAAGGACCGGGGCCGAAGATAGCACCGAAACGGAGCTGGATGCGCCCACCATCCTCCCGCGGCTCGAGCAAAAATGGGAGATCGGCGGCAAAGGGTTCGCAGCCACCGAGCTCCCCACCGCACCGCTACTCGGGCTCAGCACCGATAAAACGATCTACCGCCAGGGAGACCGCGCGAATCTCATTATTATTGCACCCTCGCCAGATGACGATCGCCCGACGCCGGACCATGAGGACGATCGCGCGGCGCGCTCCGTCGCAATACGCATCGAGCGGCTCGGCCAGCCCTACGACGAGCGCGAGGCCAGACTCAATAGCGACGGCGTTGCGATAGTGACGCTGGACGATATGGAGCACGGTGCGTATCGTATCGTCGCACGGCTCGAGGGGACCGATACCGAAGCCGAGACCAGCTTCGACATCGTCGAATACTCGCTCTCGCCGTTCGAGGCGCACCTCGACCATCACGAGCTCGTCGACGGGAAGCTCACCGTGGAATGCTTCTGCACGCTCCTTACCGTGCCGTTCGACGGCGCCATCGAGCTGCGGCTCTTCGACCACGAGACCGAACGCGTCGTATACGAGACGAACACCACGGTGAAGAACGGCGTGCTCGCCGTGGAGGATATCTCGCTGGGTACAACCGAAGGCCCGTTCAGCCTCCAGCTCGCCACACAAGAGGGCTACACCGCGAGCGTGTTCGTCCAGGGGACCAAACGCGCCGAGCGCGAGGAAGCACTGCTCGGGACCTTTGCATCGGAGCATTCCCACGGCTCCATGGTCCCCCGACAGGGGAGCAAGAGCTATCGCGACATCCATATCCGACGCCTCGGCGACAGTGATTCACCCGTCGCCGTGGAGCACCTCGCCGCAGCCCCGGAGGGGACCGTCGAGCTACGGGTCCGCCAGCCGATCAAGATCGCGAAAATGGTGGTATACCGACCACAAGATGGCGGGGTGGAGGAGTATGATTATCGCAACCTCGAGGACGGGACAACAGTCACGCTACCTATCAGCACGCCCTATGCGCTGGCCTACCTCGGTGCCGTGGTCGAACGCGGCGAGGACGCAACATCCAACACGAACGGTGAGCACGCCCATACGCTCTGGGAAGGGTTCCAGCTCCTTTTTGGGTCGCAGACGCTACAACTCGACCTCGACGCACCCGCACATGTCGAACCGTCCAGCGCGGTCACGGTCACGCTCGAAACAAATGAGCGCGCATCGGTCGTCCTCCTCGCCTACGACGCACGGCTGGTGCACGAAAACGCGGCAAAAGAGGTATCCTCCAGCGCGTTGCTCGGGGCGAAAGATGTGATCGAGCGCGCTGGTCTCTCCTCGAGCGCCGCCCCGCAGCAGGTCTTCTTCCAGCAAGAATACACGCCCAAACGATCCGGGCCAAGCGCCCCGTCGTTGACGATCAGTCGTCCGAAGCCCGCCACACCGCCGCCGACCCCGCAAGAAGATATTGCCAGCGAAGAATCGCTCGAGGCGGAACCGCTCGAACTCCAATCCAGCTTCGATCTAGATCTAGATCTGGAGCAAGGTGGGGCACCCCTGGTCCAGGCACCCGCGGCGGAGTATGCAAAAGGTGGTATCCTCAAACGGGCACATCGACCCAGACGAAAAAGCCTGAGGAAAGTATCGATGAGCACCCCCCCGACACGGACACCAACACCGACACCAACGTCAACGCAGGATGTGACCCGTGGTGCGTATCCAGGCGACGCTGTGGGAGCCGCACCGCCACCGGTACCGTCACGGGAACCCACCGTCATCGACGACGGGACCGTCATTCTCGATGAGACGGTGATCCAGCGCGATCGTGTCCTCACCGGCAAGATCTCCGCGAGCGACGGTCGCGCCACACTATTGACGCGCCTCGCCGCGGATGAGGATTATGTGCGCGATAAGGCGTACCTCGAGCTGACCCGACGCGATTTTCCGGAGGTGATCCATTGCCAGCTCTATCAACTGGACGGGCGAGCGCCGCAGACGGTGCGCATCGAGCTCGGCGACCAGATCGGGATCTGGAAGTTCCAAGCGTACGCCGTCGCCAACGGCCAATATGTCCACGATGCATGCGAGATGAACGCCACCAAACCGGTCTCGGTCGAACTCGACTGCCCCGCCATCCTCTCACCCGGTGACGAATGCTATGCCAAGATCCTCTATAGTATCGTTCCCGGTAATGGCCACGATGATGGAACGGCCGCAAGTGGGAACGGGGTTGATACATGGGCGACGCTCCAGCTCAGTGGCGTTGCAACGATGAAGAAGCGGGTGAGCAAAGTGGGCTCCATCGAGGTGCCCATCACCGAGCCGGGGACGCTCACCGCGCGTCTCCGAGCCACGGCGGGCAGCGACGAGGTCGAGGTGCAAATTTCTGCACCGGGCGTCGAGCCTGTGACACGATCGCAGCTCGAACTCATCGGTCCTGACGACCAGTTACCCGCGTTCGACCGCGCCACGCTCTACCCAGGCTACGAACCGCTTATCGCCGAGACCGTCGCAGCACTGGTCGACTTCCCCTACGGCTGCGCAGAACAGACGGCGAGCAAGGCGGGCGCGGTGGCGCTGGCATACGCGCTGGAACGAGCGAACCCAGGGGTCCTCAATGATCAAGATGAGCTCTCCGTCGCGGCGTTGAAAGCCCGTCTCGATGCCGCCCATAACCGACTCCAGCGGTTCGAAAAGGGCGGCCTCTACGGCATCTGGGAACACTCCGACCCGTCCACCGCCACCTCACAACAGGTACTCTACAACCTCCTCCCGCTGAAGCTCATCGCCGAGGAGAAATGGGAGGCCACGCTCCAGCGTACCGCCGAGGCGTTGCGTGAGCGGGGCGTGATCGATAACCGTTTCATCGCACTCGACCGTTCCTTCCGCGGTGAGATCCGAAACATCCAAGATGCGGTGGCGGTCTGTCTCGCCACCGATTCTGCGCGCGACCGGCAACGCCTGAAAAAGAAGATCATCGCCCTCGCGCACCACATGGGAACGGATCGCTATTGGACCTCACATCGCTACTGGGGCGGCGAGGTCGAGGCCACCGCCGACGCGCTACAGGTGTTCCTCGACGAAGACGACCCCTGGTGCAACGACCTATTTCGGGCAGGGTTCCAGTGGGTCGCATCCAAGCTCGAGGAGGGACGACTGTTCTCCACCACCCAAACCCGCTCGCTCATCCATCTTCTCTATCGGCTCCGGAACGCCACCGACAGCGCTATCGCCGCACCGATAGTCTCGCTCCCGCCAGACGCGCGAGCGCGCTTCAAACGCTCCAGACGCGTCACCATCAAGAAGAAGACCACCGTCACCACGCCATTCAAACCGCGCACGCCGCTCCTCGCACGGTTCGAGACCGATACCGAGGTCGATCATCGCCACACGCTCTCCAGCTATGACTTCAGTATCGCCATCCGTCCATGCAACGAGGAGCTCTCCTACGCCCGCCCATGTGAAGTGCACATGGAGCACGGCCATAACGCCGACGCGCAATTATTCGAGGAGGTGGTTGCGGCCGAGGGCGACGAAGCGCGCGCGCAGATCGTCGATGCCATCGAACAACGGTATGGTCGACGTATCGAGGCGCTGCACGACCGCGAGCCAGATACCACAGCTATAGAGCATCCACCCGAGCCGATCGAACCGTCCGCACCCCCGCTACGGTTCGTCCTCGGCGATCGTGTCACATTCACCATCAAACTACACGAAGAAACGCGATGTCCAGTGGCCAATATCTACCTCCCGGGGTGCCTCGCGCTGATGCGCGGCGGCGCCAACGCGCAGACGCTCTACCGCCCGATCAAGAGTGGTGAACTCACGCTGGACGCGGTGGCGGTGCGGCGCGGGAAGAGCGGACTCTACATCATCGTCTACGATATGTACGACGAAGCGAAGATCGGCGTCTCCAAGCGCGTCGAGGTCGAGGTCTATCACGAACAGGAGCCGCTCTGTCGTGAGATGATCCGCACATGCAACGAGACGACGGCCACACTCGATCCGTATGTGGATCTCGGCGATGCCAAAAAGCAGCTTCAGCGCGCGGACGCCGCGCTAGGCGAGCGGAACTGGCAGGAGGCACTGGAGCGCGCCAGTGCGCTTTCCCGTCGGCTCGCAGAGATCGAACAGAACGCGACGCCCGATCTCACCGTGCGCCTCGTGACCACACGCCCGGTGAGCACCGAGGACTGGACCGTGATCGCGCTCGAGATCGAGAATCGGGGTAATGCCGCAACGGGCGGGCTCGAGATCACCGACCTCGACGGACCGATCGTGAGCCAACCCATCGAGATCGAAGATATCGGCTGGGGGCAGAAGGCGGTGCTGCGCATACCGGTGCTCGCGTTCGAGACTGGTGAGATACCAGTGGCGATCTCCTTCCGATACTTGCCAGCTTTCGTCGATAACGCCCATACAGCGCGTGCGCCGATCGAGCAGAGTGCGATGCTGACGCTGAAGGCGGTGACGCCGTCAGCGCCCGATCGGGCCATGGATACGGATGCGGATGCGGATGCGGATGAGACCACACCGCTCACCGCACCGACCGGTGTGAGCTGTGTAGGGAACACCTCGTTCCTCGCCGGCGCACTCGAACTCGACCTCGCCGTGACCAACAACCAAACGCTCATCATCAGCGATAGCGCGCTTTCGGTCGGTGCAGATTCCTCGCTCCTCACCAGGCGCGATATCGAACCGCGGCTTCCCATCCGCGACGGCGCCATCCAGATCGGGACGGTGGCACCGCACGAGCAAAAAGGGTGCGCGGTCCGGTACGAGCCAGTGGGGTTCGGGGAAACGGCGCTCGAGGCGGCGCTGACCTATCGCGATGCGCGGGGTGCGTTCCGGGTCGCGCAGTTCCCCGCCCTCGAGGTCGAGCTCCAACCACCGCAATGGACCGAGACCGAGGCCGTGACCGTCGCCGCACTGCGCGAGCTCGTCGCAGCGCCCGCCATGCACCGCGAGAGCATCGTCTACACCCTCCCGCCGGGCATGGCGCCAAAGGACGCGTTCGCCACCGCGCGCGCGTTCGTCGAGAGCACCGGGGTGGTCTCCGTCCGCGAGCTGACCACGGAGGAGGTCCAGTTCGTCGGCGAGGCATGGTTTTACGGCGTGCCGGCAGAGGGCGTGACGGTTATCGCACGCATTCGCGTGCTCGAAGAATCCAATAGCGTGGAGGTCCACGTCGCCTCGGGAGCGGCCCAGTTCCTCACCACGACGCTCGCCCTCCTCGCCAACGGCGTCGCCGCCACCCTCGATAAAGAGAGCACACGGCCGGTGGTGCGCGTGACCAACCTGCTCATCCGCGATTCGATCATCCAGCGCAGTACGCTCCTTGCCGGGACCATCGATACATCCGATCGGCTCAATATCACCATCGAGGATTCGGTGGCGATACGGAGCCAGTTCGGTTGAGCGATACTTACTTGGGTTGCGCAATTATCTCAGTCTTATGTGCTACCTATCTCAGCTGGACGGGGCTGGGAAATAGCCGCACCACAAGCGTTAAGTAGACCCGAAAGAAACGGCCCATGCCGCTCTTATGTGCGTAAGACAATGGGTGATCTGTATTCTATTCTATCGTATCGTACTGGGCGGATCGGCACCTCCCCGCAGTCCATGGCGGCGGGCGTGCGCATCATGCCAACGATGGATGAGATACCCAGAAACCCACGATTTGGTGACAATATGTCGATGCTACCAGCAGCACAGACCGCGAACCGTTCCAGCGCCTCGCAAACGACCAAAGAGCGAAAACTCGAGCTCAAGGTCGAGGTCCATATGTTCGACGGGCGCCCGCTTAAGATCTATCATTTTGAATGAACGGAGCATGCGCCTCACTTCCTTCGCTGCATGCCGCGTCGATCGTCGCCTCTGCGAGGAGCGCCAGCGTATCGTAGACCGCGAACTCGACCGGCAGGGCGAGGTTTCCCGTAAGGAGGAGCGGGAGGTCGGTACAGCCGAGGATGACCCCCTCGGCGCCACGCGAGAGCAAAACCCGCACCTCTTTTTCGAATCGCGCGATCAACGCCTCGCGCGGGTCGCCGGCGAGGATATCGAGGATCAGCGCCGTCACGCGCGCTTGCGCGTCCGGTACAAGTACCGCGATCCCCGCGTGCTCCAGCGGGGCGGTATAGAGTGCACGATGGATGGTGGCAGCGGTGGCGAGCAGTCCTACCCGACGCCGATCGTCGGCCGCCACCGTCCGGACCGTGATCTCGACCATATCGAGGAACGGGATGTCGACGCTGTGCTGGAGCTGAGGGTAGAAAAAATGGGCCGTGTTGCAGGGCATGGCGATGAGCGCGGCGCCGCAGCGCTCCAGCTTTCGCGCGCCGTATGCGAGTTGCGGGAGCACGCGCGTGGGGTCGGTCATTGCGTTCACGATATCCGGGATAGGGAGATTGAGGATGACCATCTCCGGATAATCGCGATCGTCGCGCGCACCGAACCGCCGCTGGCAGATGCGGATGAGGAGCTCGTAGAACCGCGCCGTGGCGGCGGGGCCCATCCCACCGAGAACGCCGATGCAGCCGTATCGACCCCGAGCATCGTTGACCATGGTCCACCCAATGGAACACTGCTATATGAGCTCGGCGCATCCACCGTTTTCGAAGCCCGACCCCTCCTCGGCGCATGAACCACCCCGCTCCCCCGGCGTGACTGCCAGTCCTGGAAAATGTCTATATCCTCCGATCACTTCCCCGTCATCCAT
>CAZSUE010000150.1:0-8899 GCA_964609045.1 uncultured archaeon
TGGGTTTCGTTATATTTAAATAGGAGGTCCTGGTGCGATTGGGTCAAAGGCCAATGTTTATCTATACTTGAGTGATGAAGTATGAATATGAACGACGACATCAAGAGCGAGGTTGGGAGCTGCCCGTTCTCGCCGAACTGTGTCTCCACATTGGTCAGCGACCGCGATTTCGTACACCATATGGACCCGATCTCCTATGAAGGTCCCCGTGAGGCGGCGGTGGAGCGTTTGCTCGCGATTTTGAGCGACATGGACCGGGTGGAGATCGTCGAGCAACAGCCCGGGATGATCAGGACGACCTTTACCACGAAACGGATGGAATATGTGGACGATGTCGTCTTCCTCTTCGACGATGTGGAGAAGCTGATCCATTTCCGGTCGGCGTCGCGGCTCGGGTTCTGGGACCTCGGCGTGAACAGGCGGAGGATGAAAACGATCACGGAACGCTTCCTCGAAGGGGCGGAGGGGTCCGAGTAGTCATAATGCGTACCGAACGGGTTCGATCCGATCGACGAGCATGTGCGACCTCTCTCGATCGTGGGGTCGGCGAAGGCGCTCGAGGCACGGTTCGACGCAAGTTCTCAGAGCGCCGCCTCCACGAGCACCGCCACCGCCAACAACACCGTCTTCACGCTTCTCTACCACGCGTCTGCGTTCACGCTCCCGTCGCCCCTGCGATCTGCAGCGACGACCCCGATGCGAACCGGTTATTGCACCGGGGGGTGTTATCCCCTCCTGGGTGCGCGATGGAGCGAACGCGGAGCGGAATTGCGAGCGGACCTTCCACGCACGGGCGGAGACCGTGTACGAGAAACCCGCATTTAGGGCGGCGATAGGTGCGAAACGCAATCCCGTCCCCGGTGACGGGTTCTTCGAATGGTGCGCAGAGAAAATGTGCGCCTGCACCGCCTCGAAGCGGATCGGAGAATTGAGATCAGACGCCCACGTGCCCGAGGTACTGGAGCCATGCGAGTATCCCGAACTGCGGTTCGTACAGCGCACGCTGGAGCTATCGTGATCGGTGCATAATAGATCAATTGATATAGCACGGATGAATTCACACGAATATCCATTCCATTCGTAAGGATACGGTGGGTGTGAGTAATGTTGGAGATCTGCCAGATCATTCTCGTTATCGTAACCATCGCGGTAGGGGCTTGGGCCGCGTTCGAGGCGGTGGCGTATTTTCGTGTCAAACAGCGCCTCGAGGAACGGGGAGCGGATGGTGCCCGCCGCACACACCGTTCGCCGGGCGGCGTCGAGCCAGATCACGAACCCGATCATGACGATGGCCACGGACCGGTCCGCGAACAATACGAGCCTGACTACGATTCAGAGTACGAATACTGATCTGATCGGCGGTCGCCATCAATATGAGCGTCCTCCGCTGCAATTATACGACGCTCGATGAGCTGATCCGGTGATCGCATGTGCATGTGCATGTGCATGTGCATGGATGAGGGGACGGAAACGCTCATCGGGTCATGCACGCCTCGAATTATGCGGTCCAGCCATCGCCGCGTCGTATACCTGCAGCAGCTTTTCGGTACTCCGTTCCCAGGTATAGCGCTTTGCGACGAGCGTTCGTGCACGCGACCCGAGGCGCTCGCGCAGCTCATCGTTCGCAAGAAGCCCGAGGATCGCATCTGCCAGCCGGTTCGGCTCCCAACTATTGACGAGCACGCCGGTCTCGCCGTCATCGATCAATTCGCGTATCGACGGTAGGTCGGCCGCGACCACCGCACGCCCTGCGGCCATATATTCGAAGATCTTGAACGGTGAGAACCCGAAATCCCGCGCCGGGTACGGCGCCAGGGCGAGGTCGGCCTCGACGAGCGCATGCGGGATCGCATTTGACGGCAGCGGGCCGGTGAAGATGATCCGTTGTGCCAGCCCGTCGCTGCGCACCGTGGCGCTGAGGTGATCGAGCGAGTACTCGCGCCCGCCGCCGACGATCACGAAGCTGATATCGCGGCGTTTGGCGAGCACGGTGCGCGCCGCGGCGAGGAGATTGTCCACGCCGTGCCAGGGTCCGAGCGCGCCGACGAAGATCACCATTGGGCCGTCGATGGCGTACTCGTCCCTGAGCCCGTACGGTTTTCGGTCGGGACGGAACCGGTCGATATCGACGCCGTTGGGGACGATATGCACCGCTTTCTCCGAACCGTGCTGTGGGCGCATGATCCGCCGCAGCGTCTTCGAGACGGTGAACGGCGCATCGGCATTGGCGAACGCCCATTGTATCCACCGTCGTGCGCGGCGTTGGTAGAGCGCGGTGCGTGCCAGCCGCGAGGTGAGCGCATCGCCTTCGAGCCAGTTGTCGTCGACTTGGAGGACGGAGGGGAGCGCGAACCGCGCTGCGTTCCTCAGACCGCTCCCGCCGAAGATATAGCCACGGTCGTGAACGAGGTCGACGGTGTTATGCTTGAGGAACGCGCGGACCCTTCTTCTCGAGGAGCCGGTGAGGAACGGCCGCGAGAGCGGGAATCCCCCGCCGCGCACCGGATGATAATGCACGCCGTCGCATTGCCAGGGACCGCCATCGGGGTGCGCGAGCTGTGCGAAAAGGTGCACCTCGTGCCCCATCGCCGCGAGGTTCTTGGCAAACTCCCATTGATGGATCGATTGCGCCACATTGTCCGGTATCGTCACGCTGGGACAGACCATGGCGATACGCAACTGGTCCATATCCATGATCGGCGGAACCCAGCTGCGGGCATATAGCTTTTGGGTGCGCGGGACGCGTATGTAGGTAAGAGGCTCAAATCAGAACGAAGATGGAGGCCCCCGCCACGCTACCGTGATCCATCCATTGGTCATTGGTCATTGGTCATTGGTCATTGGTCATTGGCCATTGGTCATTGGTCATTGGTCATTGGCCGAATCTTTATCATCGAGAAGATGGATACCGTGCCGATGATGAACGAACCCTTCCTGAGGTCGGGTGTGGTCTAGCACCGGACCGATGATGACGATCTTGAGTGCTGAACCCGCCGGTGGAGGCCGGTTTTCGCTGCCGGCGGGAGGGGTTACTTTCCGTTACTTCCCGTGACGGCAGCCGTGATGGTTGAACGAGGGCTGAATGTCGATCATGAACCGGGGGATACCTATGCAGAACGATACCGACGAGGAGACAGAAACGGCGCATGATGATCAAACAGAACGCGAAGCAAAGCTACTTTTCAAGCCGAAGTGCACCTGGCTTGGGTTCGACGAGGAGGACGAAGAACGGTGCTTCGATTATGCGACTGGCTACAGATCGTTCCTCGATAGTGCCAAGACCGAGCGCGAGGCGGTGCGCGTCATCCTCGACGAGGCGGGAGCGGCGGGCTTTCAACCGCTGGAGGAGCACGAGGCGCTCGGTGCGGGTGCACGCACGTACGCCGTGAACCGGTTCAAGAGCGTGGCGCTGGTGGTGCTCGGTCGCGAGCCGTTGGAGCGCGGATGCAATATCGTCTGCGCCCATATCGACGCGCCGCGACTGGACCTCAAACCGAACCCGCTCTACGAAGATAAGAGCGCGCATCTCGCGCTGCTGCGGACCCATTATTACGGCGGTGTCCGCAAATACCAGTGGGTGAACCACCCGCTGGCGCTGCACGGTACCGTGATCCTCGGCGACGGTACGGCGGTCGACATCCATATCGGTGATGCGGAGGAGGATCCGGTGTTCACTATCTGCGACCTCCTCCCGCACCTCTCGAAGAAGAAACAGGACAAGCGCAAGCTGCAGGAAGGGATCAAGGGCGAGGAGCTGACGGTGCTCGTCGGGTCGCGACCGGTGACCGAGAAGAAGGTCAAGAAAAAGGTGAAGCTCTGGGTGCTCGACTATCTGAACCGTGAATACGATATGATCGAGGAGGATTTCATCAGCGCCGAGTTCGAGATGGTGCCCGCCGAACGCGCTCGCGATATCGGGTTCGACCGATCCATGGTGGGCGGGTACGGCCAGGACGATCGTTCCTGTGCGTACGCCGCATTACGCGCGCTGCTCGGGCTGGAAGCGGCCCCCGACCGCACGGCGATCGCGCTCTTCGTCGACAAGGAAGAGATCGGGAGCGAGGGCGCCACCGGGATGAAATCGCGGTTCCTCGAAAATACGCTGGCGGAGCTTTTCGCGCGCATCGATGCACAGAGTACCGATCTTCAGCTCCGGCGCGCGCTCAGCGCGTCCAAGGCGCTCTCCGCCGATGTCTCCGCTGCGCTGAACCCGAACTTCAAGGATGTGCACGAGGAGACGAACGCCGCGAAGCTCGGGTACGGCGTCGTCGTCCAGAAGTATACCGGTGCCCGCGGCAAGGTCAGCGCCAGCGAGGCTTCGGTGGAGTATGTCGGCGCGATCCGACGGTTGCTCAACCGCGAGGAGGTCGCATGGCAGGCGGCGGAGCTGGGTAAGGTCGACGAGGGCGGCGGCGGCACGGTGGCGAAGTTCCTCGCGGCGTATAATATGGATGTGCTCGATATCGGCCCGCCGGTGCTCTCCATGCACTCGCCGTACGAGATCACCTCGAAGGCGGATTGTTATTCCACCTACCGCGCATGTTGCGCATTCTTCACCGCGTTCGGCGCGGGGGACGACGACGCTGACGAAAACGATGGATGAGCAAATGATCGAACCAGTCGCCACTTTCCGTGGGGTGTGCCGATCCGGTTAGTCGGTGGCGCTTATTTGTGAGAGTGCGTTGAGAAGCTGTCGTCGGGCGGACGGGTCGACCGGCGCGAGGCTGATCGTCTCTTCGTCGCGACCGTGGGGTGTCGAGTAGATCAAGCGTAGCTTTGCGCCGAAATGGCCGTCGAGATTGGATGTCTGGACACCCTCCACACGGCCGAGGTCGTATTTCTTCGGTGCTCCCAGTGGCGATTTCATGATCTCCAGTTCCTCCCACGCTACGTTGATGCGTGCAAACGGCATCCGGTAGTACCAGACCGCGGTAAAGGCGAGGAACGCGCCGAATATGATGAAAACGATTGCCAATGTATTGTTGCCGTCGCGATACATGTACCATCCGTAGATGACGAGAAGGACGGTAATCATCAGCGATATCAAGACGCTATCGTTGCTCCGCTCGATCTCGATGAACTGCGACTCGGGCATGGTTGATCACCTCGTCGTATTATGGCTGTAGAATAAATCTTTTTTCCCGCACGATCAATAAATAATAGAGATCTGGGTTGAAATTGGACCGTGGCGGGTGCGCGTTACGGAAAGTGGATCTTGACCTTGTCTTCGCTCAGCTTGGTGACCCGGAGCGGCTCGTCGTAGTAGACACCGACACCTTTGATCAGCCCGACGAGAAGATCGATCATATTGCGCTTGGATCTATAGGTCATGATCAGGTCGTTTGGACCGGCCCAATCGTATTCGAACCGCGGCGGGTGCGCGTCCGACATCGTCTTCGTGGTCGAAACATGGACCGCGTCCATCTTTAGCAGAAATTCTCGCGCGCTGTTCGAGCCGCGGTAATAGGTCTGATACATCTTCTGGGAGTAGGTATTCACCCAGTACTCACCGAACGCGTCCGCCACCTGTTGGTGCGAAAGGCCGAGGACATCCTCGGCGGCGCCGATAATACTGAACACGACGGAATCGTCGAGGTTGGAGATAGGAAGGATCAGTGGCTCCCGCTTAATACCGGCTTCGTTCAGGATCTGTTTCCATTTCTCTTCGCCGAACTGGTCGACATTCATCTCTTTGCGCGCCAGTGCGATCGCTCCTTTCATGAGCACCACTCACTCACTCACTCTATCGATTCCTTCCAGATCAGGGCCGACCGTTCACAATCCGAAATCAACGTCCAACCGAGATCTTATCTCATTCGGCAGAATCGGTCTCTTCGGCTTCAATTTCTGCGAACAGTGTGACAATTTCGAACCTCTCTAAATAGTCTGACAAAGTGTCGAGCTTCTCAATTGTAACACCATGAACGCAAATGGCGGTTAGCTATAAAGAAAAATCTTGCACTAACCAATGTCCAGTCAGCATTTTATACAAATTGAAAAGAGTCGACAGCCGATCGTCGACATGCAATAAATATTGGGGTTTAACTTTTACCCTTAGCCTTTCGTGTTTCTATTTTGTAGTTTAGCGATTATCATGTCGCGCACCGCTCAGAACCGTCGCCCCTGGTCGATCTGGAGGGTGATGGTGGTGGAACGCGGCTCTCGCGTTGGTGCAACGAGATTCGGTCGCTCTATCCAGCGACCTGGATTGGACAAAATGTTTAATACTCCCATGATCATCACTTGCTGCGGCCGATCACGCCCCTCGGCCAAGGTGATATCGAATGTCCGCGCGACACAGCGTTCCCGTTTCGGGTCTGACTCCATTCGCCTTTGCTGGTATCGTCCTCATATCCCTACTGGTCCTCTTTTCGCCGTTGGTCGGTGCAGCAAATGACGATGCCGCGAACGCGCAAGAGGACATTGGAGTATTATTGGCGGGGCTCCCGGTATCGAACATCACGCTCGCCATCGGTGCCGCGGCTCTGGTCGCCATCGCCGTGGTGATCGTGCTCCTATTTCGCAGACGGAGCCGTAAGCGCCGACACGAGGAGGTCCGTGGGGAGCTGACGGCATCCACCTCCGAATCCGCCACGCCCCACGGCTCTGGGCGCGGTGCATCGCTCACGGACGAAGCAGCGGACGCCGAGGAGGCGCTGGAAGTCGAAGCGGTGGAGGTAGATATCGAGCCAGAACCGGGAGCGGATCGCTCCGCTGCGGACGAGGAAGACGCCGATGAGCGGCGCGACGAAGCGACTGATGCGGATGCAGAGGAAGATGAGCAAAAAGCGCGCCGCACCAGCAGTAAAAAACGGGAGCCAAAAGAGGAGGGGACGGTGCTCGATGTGGAGTTGCAGAAACTGGAGATCGGCCCCTCGACCGACCTCGACGCGGTGGAAGAAAGGGTGGTGCAATGGTATCGCGACCTCGCCGCAGTGGAGCGGTCAGTGACCCGGCAGCAACGTGAACACGAACGCCGTTGGCGGCGCGAGCATCGTAAGACGATCATTATCGCCTGTCCCAACTGCGGCCAGTATCAGAAGGTCAAGAGCTTCGGTACGCCGGAAGAGGTGCCTTGTATGCACTGTGGCAAACGCCTCAAGCTCCCGCCCGAATGACCGCGGGAATGTTCGTTGCATCGATCAGAGCGTGGTTCGCAGCGCGATGGCGGGCCGACCTGCCTCCAATGATAGTGCTGGGGCAGCGGTGCCACTTTTCATTTCATTTATTTACAGCATTCTTATTATTCGGTGGAGCGAGAGGACAGGGATCTTGACTAACCTTGACTAACCGGAAACCTTTATCCACACCGGCCGCGTACGCTTCCATCGATGTCGGCGACGCTCGAGCAGTATATCCACCAGTTCCAGCACCTACATATCTCCCGCAGCAGCAAGAAATTCTTCGAGGGGAAAGCACCACATAAGCCTACACTTCTCCTTTCGCTCATCCTCCTTTTTCAAAATGACAGTATCGACCTGCGCGATATCCGCCCCCGCCTCTATCTCCGCGAGACATGGGCGGAACTCTGGGGTGCGCTCGGATATGAATCGGTCGGACCGATCTACCTCCCGCTCTATCACATGAAAAGCGAACCGTTCTGGCACACGCGGTTCCATTCGTCCATCACGGCGCACCAGCCCAGATCGCTGCCGAAGCTCGAGGCGATGGCCGAAAAGCTGCGGCTCGACGAAGCGCTGATCGGTCTCCTCTCGGACGATACCGCGAGGAGCTCGCTGATCAACGCGCTATTGAACGCTGGTTATTACTCAGAGGAACAAGTGGGGCGGCTCCGGGAGACGATCGAAGCGCTCGATCGATCGTTCGCGTACGAACGGCAACTGCAGACACAGATCCATGAGACATTCGATACGGTGCCGGAGCCACAGATGGAGCCGCTTTCGGTGAGGCGCGATCCTGCGTTCCGGCGCATGGTTTTGGAGCTCTACGATGAGAGCTGCGCGGTGTGCGGGCTCAAGATCGTGTCGAGCACCGGCGTCTCGGTGGTGGATGCGGCGCATATCCTCCCGTTCAACCGGTTCGGCAACGACGATCTGAGGAACGGGATCGCGCTCTGCAAGAACCATCACTGGTGCTTCGATACCGGTTTGATCACGGTGAGCGCGAACTATCGCGTACGGGTCTCGACGACGGTGGTGGAAGAGGTACCCGCAACGGTGCTCTCGGCGCTGCGGCGGCATCGGATCAGGCTGCCTGCGGCGGAGGAGCAGTGGCCCGCGCCGGTGGTCTTGCAGTGGCATGCGAAGCATATCTTTCAGGATCGATGAATGGACGACCATGAACGCCACCCCTTGCCAAGTCCAGCCCAACGCTCAATGGTCCTTCTTCGTCTGTATCGTCTACGCTCCAGCTCAGTCGCGCGGTTCGAGTTCCAGGTTCAGCAGCCGGCCCCGTTCTTTTCTCGCAAGCGATGGTATCACAGCATTATCGATGGGGCTCAGACACAGATCGGATCACGGCAGAGCCGGTTTTGCGACTTCGGCCCTCTCGCGGGACCGTGGCGGCGGACATCCCTCGACCATTCCTTTCCAATAGCCTCCTAGAGCCTCTTAGAGCCTCCTAGAGCCTCCTAGAGCCTCCTACAGTTTCAGCGCGTCGCGTTTCGATTCGATGTGCGCGAGGATATTCTCCGCGGCCTTTTCGGCGTCGGTCTCCACATCGAGTTTCCCACCGGTGACCTCGACGCAGCCCTCGGTGAGTAGCGATACGAGGTTCGGCGCGCCCGTGACCGGCGGGACCGGGTTGACATAGGTATAGAGCCCGAGCGCGAGTGCGAATATCGCGTCGATGGTCGCTTTCTGCTCCATGTACTCGGGCGCCACGGCGGCGACGGGGAGGTCTGCGAGCGGCACATCACCCAGTGCGGCGGAGACCGCGG
>CAZSUE010000151.1:0-8851 GCA_964609045.1 uncultured archaeon
TCATTTTTGCGGTGTTCGCAGAGACGCAGCTCGAAGAGACCGTCTCTGCTGAATCCATTGCCATATCGATCCGCATGACCCGACAAAGGAGAGTTGACTTGACACTAGAGAAACCGCAGATGGACCAATACCTACCAAAACGGCCTTTAAACCGAATCTATCTGCGTCCAGCGGCGTCCAGCAGCGTCGATCTGCGGTTCCGATCCTAAGACGACACTTGAGACAGGCATGATCGTCGCTCGCATAGCCGTTCATGCGATCTGAGCAATCGAGCTCGATTCGGTCAGGATCCGAACTCTTCGTCGAACGCGGGCGCGTCCTCGGCGTCGAACGCGGCGTCCCAATCGATCATGTCGTCATCGTCGAACGCGTCGTCCCAATCCGACGCCGGCAGTTCCTCTTCCACATCCTCTTCGAGCGCGTCGGCGTCGAGGTCGCTCTCCACATCGACATCGTCGCCTACCGCCTCGGTAAAGAGCTCGTCGAGCGTCTCGTCGCTCACATCGATATCCGACCCCTCATCCGGCTCGGTGGTGGGCGCCTCGACCTCTTCCGCACCGAGCTGTGGCGGTCGCTCTTTCTCCACATCCGTCGCCGCGGACGGTTCGGTCCCCGCTCCCTCCTCGGCGCCGTAGTCGTACCCGCGATCGTACTCCTCGTCGTGATCGTAGCCGTATTCGTCGTAGCCTTCATACTCGTCGTATTCGGCGAACTCGTCATATGTGCCTTCGGGCACGCCGCGCTCCGGCTCCAGCGGCGGTTCGGGCGGGATATGTTCGGGGAGTGGTTCGGATTGCGACCTCGCTGTTGCCGTTCCTTTCACCGGCTCCTCACCGGTGTCGGCCCCGCGTCGCGGGATGAGGTAGGAGAGGAGGAGAAGGGTGATGAGGACGACGATGACGATGATGAGCGGGGCGAGGAGTGCAGATTGACCGAGCGCGTCGTCGTCACCACCGGTCTCGCCGCTCACATCCTCCGTTACCGTTCGCACCGTCGGTCCGCTGCGCGCCGTATCTGGGTCGACGGGTGTCTCCCCACCGTCGCCGCGCGCATCGTTAACGCCGTCGTTGGCGGTGAAATAATAGCTGATCGGGCCGGCGTCGAGCGTGCCGCTCCATTCGTAGACCGCACCGGTGAGCGGCTCGCCGTAGACCCGTTCCATCTGGTGCACCACGCCGTTGACCCAGACCGCGACCTCCAGCGCGTCATCGGCGTTGTCGTCGGTGTAGACCACGGTGAAGGTGAAGACCGTATCGGTATCGCCGGTGGTGGGCCGTAGCTTGCTCCCGCTGAGGGTAGGTGCCACCGGCGCACGGTCGAGGGTGACGACCACGACGGGTGCGGCGATATCGGTTCCCGGCGGTACTTCATAAACCTCGATCCCGTCACGGGTGTGGTTGAGATAGCCGTCGGCGATGCAGCGGAGCGTGTAGCTGCCCACGGGGATGGAATCGTAGGTGAAGCGCCCGTCGGCGCCGGTGGACCTGACGGGGAGGTCGAGCATCGCCGGGGTGGTGCGGACGAGCTCTAGCGTTGTGTTTGCTACCGGCTGGTGGCGCCGGTCGTAGACGACGACCTCGAGGTCCGAAAAGCGGTGCTCGGCGGCGGGTTCCAGCTCGACCATGATGTCCGCGGTAACCTCGCCCGCGAGCACGGTGAGACCGTTCACCACCGTATCCTCGTACCCGTCGGCCGCCACGGTGATATTGTAGTCCTTCGGTGCGAGCCGCGCGAACTGGAAATAGCCCCGCGCGTCGGTCTCGACACGGATGGTGGTGTTATCCAGTGTGACCGTGGCACCGGCGACGGGCCCCCAGGGGCCGAGGACGAGCCCCTGGAGACGGCCCGTGGTGGGATAGGGCTGGAGCACGAGCACGCCGAGGGAGTGGGTCGTATGCGCGTCCACCGTCACGCCACGCCGTTCCAGCGGCTCGTATGAGGGGTGATAGAAGAGGAGGTCGTACTCGCCGGGGAGGAGCGACGCGAGCGTGAACTCGCCGTCGGCATTGGTGCGGGTGCTCAACGTCACCCCGTCTTCTTCCACCGTGACGAGGACATCGGAGATGGGTACACCGCTGGTACCGATGATCGTCCCGGAGACATTGCCCACGGCGGGTGGCGCCTGCGGCGTGGCGCGGACCGTGGCCAGCATGCTCCCCTCGTTTGCGTCGTCGTCGGTGGCGGTGACGGCGATGTAGACGGTCTGGTTATTCTCGAGACCGGTGATAGTGTACCATGTGAACTCGGTCTCGGCGGCATCGTCCGCGCCACTACTGTTCGAGAACGGTGCGGTGGCCCAGTAGACGGTGTAATGGTCGAGGTCTTCGGCTTGGGCCGGCTGCCAGCCGAGCTCGACGAAGCCGTCGCCCACCACGCGCACCTCGATCCCGCTTACCGGTATCGGCGGCACCATATCGACGGTGTGGAAGGTGAGGATGGAACTCTGGCCGAGATTCCCCGCATGATCGGTGCTCCGTACGCGGTAGTAGTACTTTACATCGGAGGTGAGCCCCGTGAGCGTGACATTGTGCTCGTATGCGAGCTGTGACGAGACCTCCCGCCGTGTCATCGACGAGGTCGGTCCGTACATCACTTCTCCGCGCGCCGGCTCGTCGGTGGTCCAGCTCACCGTGGCCTCGTTCGCGCCGATCGAGATCGCGATATTGTTCTGTTCGGGGGGAAGGCTGTCCACGGCGTTGAGGGTGGAAAGCGAGTAGACACCGCTCGCGTTCGTATTGCCCGCCGCGTCCTCGAAGTGGATCCGGTAATAGTAGGTGCTGGCGGGGTTGAGGCCGGAGAGGAGGAAGAGGTGATCGGTGGTGAGCTGCTCCTCGTCCGATGCGAGCGCGAGGTCGTCCTCCGCAGTACCGTACTCGACGGTGGCGGTGGTGGGCTCGTCGGTGGTCCAAGCGAGGATGGCGTAGTTGTAGCCCGGCACGGCGCTGGGCGCGCCGACGAGCATCGGCGGTGTGACATCCGGTGCGTCGTCGGTGACAAAGACCTCGTCGAGTGTGCTCGCGCTATTGCCCGCAGGATCGGTGCAGTCGATCATGAAATGGTATTCCGTGGCGTGCTGGAGCCCGGTGAGACTGACCTCGTGAGCGATGACGAATGCGTCGCCGGTGATGGTGGCGCCGTACGAGCTGCTGGTGCCGTAGTGGAGGGTGCTTTGCGCCGGTTCCTGGGTGCGCCAGATGAGTGTGGCGGTATCGTGCGTCACCTGGACCTGGATGCCGGCGATGATCGGCGGCTGCGTATCCGGTTCCGCATCGGTGGTGAAGTTCGCGACCTCCGTGGTCGCCGTGTTTTCTGCGCGGTCGATCATGGTGATGGTATAGAAGTACGCGCGATCGTGGTCGAGGCCGGTGATGTGTACCGAATGGTCCTCGGTCAATGTATTATGGGTCGCGCTTCGGTTCAGCTCGCCGGCGTCGGTGCCGTAGGCGATGGTGATGTTGGCCGGCTCGTTCGTTTCGAGGATGAATAGAGCATAATCGTATCCCGCGTCGATGGTCGGATCGTCGGTGAGCGCGGGCGCGGTGATGTCGGCGAGGATCTCCATGGTCTCTTCGTACACCGTGGAGTACTGGGTGCCGTCATGTGCGCGAAGCTGGATATAATAGGTTCCCTGTTCGAGGAGGGTCTCGACCTGGTACCCCTGCGCCGCACCGACATCGGTCCACTGGACGACATCGTCGCCGCCGCTGCTCGTCCCGATCCTGATCTCGTAGGTGAGCGGGTCGCCCTCCGGATCGGACGCGCCGGACCATGTGATCCGCGGCGTGGGGTCGTGCGTCCTGTCGGGGAGGATGGTGTTTGGCGGTTGGGGCGCGAAATTGCCCGCACCGGTATAGCTCAGCTGCAAAGAGTAGCTCTCCATGGACGCATCATCCCAATACTCGTAGATCTTGATGTAGTAGGTCCCTTGTGAGACGCTGATGGTGAGCGTCTCGGGATCGCCGGAGAAGCCGCTGTCCGCGTAATCGATGTAGGTCGACGGGTTGTTCGGTCCGTATCCCTCGATGACGAGGTCGATGGAATAGGGGGGGTTGTATGCGTCGACGGTAAGGGTCCCGTCGCCCGGGATGTCGATGGCGAACCAGTCGGTATCGCCCTCGGGATAGATGGCGGGGGTATAGACCACCGAGGTCTGGACCGCGTATGCATCGCTCGCCTGATCGTTGTCCTCGTATGGATCGATGGCGCTGGCGTCGAAGGTGACCTCGAGTTGGTACGGCGCGAAAGACCAGTCGTCGTCGCTATATTCGTGGATACGGATGTAGTAGGTCCCCGGCGAGACATGCTCGTTGATATTCTCGTCGCCGAATGCGTCGGAATGCGCCAGTAGGATCGATGGCGAGTTCGGGCCGTAGACATCGAGCACGGGGTCGATTGCGCTGTCGATGTTCGTGATGGTCACATCGAGGAACCCCTGGGTTGTGACGGTGACGACGAACCAGTCGTAATCGCCCGCTGGATAGAGGAGGGGGTGGTGCGTGCTGTTGAGCGCGATGCTTGCTGCGGAGCCGGAATCGTCGTTGGGCTCGTACGCGTCGTCCGGCGCGGGGAGGTAGGTGGTGGTGAGGTTGTACGGTTCCACCGCGTAGTTGTTGTTGCCGTCCTCGCTGATACGGATATAGTACTCCCCGGCGAGGAGCGCGGCGTCGAGCGTCTCGTCGCCGCCGCTCCCCGCATCGTCCGCGCTTCCAGCCGCCACGGCGGGTGAATCGGGCCCGAAGAGGTCGACGACGAGATCGACGCCGCCGGGCACCTCGCTGAGCGCCACGGTGAGCGTCCCGGGTTCGGCGATATCGAGCATGAACCAATCGTGATCGCCAGCAGGAAAAAGCTGTGGTGCATAGGAGGTATTGACGGCGATACCGTACGCATGATCGGCGTCGTCGTTCGGCTCGTATGGGTCCGGTGCGATTGCAACGAACGCGGTCTCGAGCCGGTATGGTATGCGGCTATATTGCTCTGCATTGGCGTAGACGCGAAGGTAATAGGTGCCGGCCGCCACCGGCGCTTCCATATATTCGTCACCGCCGTTGAGCGCGGCATCACGGTATGCCACTTGGTTCGACGAGGAATCCGGCCCATAGAGCGTGAGCTTGATGTTGAGTTCGTCGGCGACCGCGGTCACATTGGCATAGAGCATCCCTTGCTGCGCGAGGACAAAGGTATACCAGTCGCGATCGTCGGTGGGGAGGATCGTCGCCTCGAGGCTCTCGCCGATGGTGATGTTCGTCGCATCGTCGGCGTCGTCGTTCGGCTCGTAGCCGTCCGGCGGCGACGGCGTGACGTTGACGGTGACCGTGTAGTTCTCGGCGGCCCAGTTATCGTCGCCGTCCTCGGAGACGGTGAGATAGTAGATGCCCGCATCGAGCAGATCACGATAGCGTTCCGCACCGCCAATGTCGGCGGTATCGTAGAAGACGAGATATGCGAGCGGGTCGTCGGGGCCGGAGAGCCGGAACTCGATATCGAGCGTGGCGGGCACATCGGTGAGATTGATCCAGACCTCGGAGAGTTCGGTGAGCGTGAATGTGTACCAATCGATATCGCCTAACGGAAAGATATTCGCTTCGTAGCTGGTATTGTGCACGAGCGGATGCGCGTTACCGCTCTCGTCGTTCGGTTCCGATCCCTCCACCGGCACCGCTTCGAACGCGGCGAAAAACTCGTAGGGGGTGCGATTATATGCACCCGCATCGGCGCTGGTCTCGACGAGGTACCAGCCCGGTGTGACCGCGACCTCGAGCTGTACGGCCTCACCGGCGGCCCCGCCCGCAGCGGAACCGAGATGTGCGTTCGCGTCATCTGGTCCGTAGACACTGATCACCATGCGCAGATCGGTGGGGACATTGGAAAGGCTAAGTTGGAGGATGCCCGCGCTGGGGACGGTGATATTGAACCAGTCCGTATCGTCGTCGGGATAGATGGTGGGCATGATCGCTTCGCCGAGGGTGAGCGGTGTGGCCGTATCGGCGTCATCGTTCGGCTCGAAGCCGTCCGGCGGGGTGGCGATATAGCCGATCTCGATGGTATAGTTCTCGTCGTCCCAGTCGTTATTGAGATAATCGTTGAGCTGGAGATAGTATTGTCCCGCATAGAGGATCTCGACGAGCTGGATGTCCGCTCCATAGCTCGAGGAGAGCGCGCTCGCGACCAATGCGGTGTGCGTATCGGGCCCGTTGAGGCGGCATTCCATCCGGAGCCCGTCGGGGACGGAGACATTGACCCAGAGCTGTCCGAGCGCGGTGATGTTGAACCGATACCAATCGATATCGCCGACGGGGAAGATCGACGCATCGTACGGCGAACCGATGGAAAGCCAGTGCGCCTGTGTGGCATCGTCGTTGGGCTCCGCACCTTCGCCGGGCACTGCGTTAAAGACCGTGGTCAATGTATACGGGGTAACATTGTAATCGTCAGTTGCGCCGGTCATCTCCTCGATCTTGAGGTAGTAGTAACCGGGTTCGAGCGGTGCTTCGAACGAGAGGGAGGCGCCGTCCGAGCCGGCGGTGCCGCCGGCGATGTGATCAGTGCTCGAGTCCGGCCCATAGAGCTGTGCACGGAGCCGGAGGTTCGAGGGCACATTCTCGAGCGCCACCGACAACACGCCCTGGCTCGCGATGGTGAGATTGAACCAATCGATGTCGCCGTCGGGGAGGATGGTGGGCGACACGGTCCCGAGCGCGATGGTTGCGGCCGATTGCGCGTCGTCGTTGGGCTCGTACATATCGGGCGGTGTGGCGCGGTACGCGAGCGCCAGCGTATAATTTGCCGTTGACCAGTCCTCGGCGGTGACACCTTCGATGCGCAATGCGTAGCTCCCGGTGGTGAGGAGCGTGTGGTAGCGCTCGGGTTCGCCGTCGGCGCATGCGTCGACGGTGGCGATCAGCGCATCGGTATCGTCCGGGCCGTAGAGCGCGAAGGTTGCATCGAGCGCGGCGGGCACATCGGTGAGATTGATCCAGACGAGCCCGAGGGAGGGCACGGAGAACTGGTACCAGTCGCTATCATCTTGTGGAAAGATATTGGCGTCCGTATCGGTATCCAGTTCCATGGCGGTAGCGTTGAGCGCATCATCGTTGGGCTCGCCCGGTTCGCGCGCCACCCGTTCGAACGCGACGGTGAGATTGAAGCGCGCTTCGGCATAGTTTTCGGTCTGGTCCTCGAGCATGAGATAATACTGGCCTGCGAGGAGTCCGGTGCTGAGCGAGAGTTCGCTCACGCCGCTTTCTGCAAGCTCGTTGGCGGCGACGGTGGCGTTATCGTCCGGGCCGTAGAGGGTGAGCGCCGGTTGCAGCGGTGCGGGGATAGTGCTGAGGTTGACGAAGAGGATTCCGTCGTCTGCGAGGGTGAGCTGGTAGATATCGCGGTCGTCGGCGGGGAAGATGGAGACCTCGAGCGGAGCGGCGAGCGGGAGCGAGAGCGGCGTTGCGTCGACGAACGCGTCGTTCGGTTCGTAGGCGTCCTGCTCGGCCGGCGTGAACTGCGTGGAGAGCGTGTAGTTCGCGCCCGACCAGACCTCCGGCGCCGTGGCGTCGACATGAATCCAGTAGGTTCCGTCCCAGTTCGTGTTCGTGAGCTGCTCGTCGGCGCCGTCGGCGCCGGCGTCCGCGCTCTCGATGAGCGTGCCGGGGAGGTCGGGGCCGTAGAGTGCGAGTTCGAGGTCGAGCGATGGGGGGACGGTGAGGTCGAGCGCGAGCGTGCCGAGCGTGGGGAGCTGGACCTCGAACCAGTCCTCGTCGCCGGCGGGGAAGATGCTGGCGTCGATACTGGAATTGAGGATGAGCTCGGTGGCGTTGGCGGCGTCCTCGTTGGACTCGTACGCGTCGGGAGTGACGGCGCAAAATTCGATGCTGAGAACGTATGGCGCGTCCGCGGCTTCGTCGTCGTTCGCTTCGACGATAGAGACGAGGTAGGAACCGGCGCCCACGGCGAGCATGGCGCGCTCGTCGCCGCCGTTGCCCGCGCTGTCTGCGGTGACGAGCGGCGCGGCGGGCGTATCTGCGTGGGCGATGGCGAGGACGACATCGAGCCCCGCCGTGGAGACCTGGGTCACATTGGTGACATTGACATAGAGGATGCCGGTATCGGGGACGCTGACATTGAACCAATCGTGGTCGCCGACGGGGAAGAGCGTGGGCTCGACGGCGGTATCGGGCGAGAGCGGGTAGGCGCTGGTCGGGTCGTTATTGGACTCGTAGGCATCGGGCGGATGCGGTTCGGTCTCGACGGTGAGCGTGTACGGCTCTGCGGCAAAATCGCCGTTGTGGTGCTCGCCGGCGACGCGAACATAATAGACGCCGCTTGCGAGCAGTTGCAGCGCAATTGCCTCGTTCTCGCCGTCGTCGCCCGCGTTCACCGATGCGAGCTGCTGGGTGCTGGAGTCGGGGCCGTAGAGCGCGAGGACGACATCGAGTTCGCTCATGATGTCGGTGAGGTTGACCCAGACATCGGTGTACTCGGTGAGCGTGAAGGTATACCAATCGGTGTCGTCGTTGGGGAAGACGGTGCCGGAAGCGGGCGTATCGAGCGCGACGGCGGTCGCGTCGGTGGCGTCGTCGTTGGGCTCGTTGGCGTCAGCGTCGACGCTGGTGAAATCGACTGCCATATTGAATGTGTCCGAACTGGACGCGTCGAACCCGGCGTTGAACACGCGAAGGTAGTAGAACCCGACGCCGACCGCTTTGCGTAAGCGTACGTCGTCGCCGGGCGAACCGGCACCGGCACCGGTGTAATGCGAGGTCCCGTTCGGGCCTTTGAGCTCGATCTGGAGCTGCAAGTTCGACGGCACGCCGGTGATGTTCACATAGAGGATGCCCATATGATCGAGATCGAC
>CAZSUE010000152.1:0-8818 GCA_964609045.1 uncultured archaeon
AGTGGCTCGAACCCAGATAAGATCATGTGCTACATGTAGACTACATGTAGGAAAAACCGGACAAACGTGTCCTCCAAGGGCGTCGCTCCCAGGCGCTTTTCGCCCTTCCGCCACAATAAAACCACCGCGCGGCTGTTTTGCGAGTAAAATTGCTATGTATACGGAGCCCCATCTCTTATTCAACAACACAACGGTGGTCTACATGAGCACGGAAACGAACGGCAACGTGGAACCCAACCCAGTACCATCCATGCAGAAGAACGGGATCACCTACCTCCTCGACGAGCGCGGGAAACGCAAGCAGTACAAACCCTGGCTGGGCGACCTCTTCTCGTTCGCGTACGATCGCATCATGGCGCGGTCGGTCTTTCCCAACAAGTTCGATGCCAGTCTCGATGCACATCCCTCGATCTTGCAGGATGTGCTCTCCGGCGTGCACGGGATGCGCGTCCTCGAACTCGCCACCGGCAGCAGCAGCGGCAGCGCCGCCACCATGCTCCCCAACGATAACGACTATACCGGCGTCGATATCAGTACGCGGCTCTTAAGGAAAGCGGTACGCCGCTTCGAACGCGCCGCGTTCTATCTCTGCAGCGCGGACGCGCTCCACTTTGCGGTTAACGCGTTCGATCGTTGCATCTGCAACCTCTCGCTGAACTTCTTTCCCGACCTCGACATCGTGCTCGACCATGTGCGGCGCGTCCTCAAACCCTACGGCCAGTTCGTCTGTTCCGTCCCTGTCCCGGAACGCAACGCGCGCCGCAGCACGGTCCGCGAGAACTTACATACCCAACGGGAGCTAGCCGAGCAATGCGCCGCGCACGGGTTCACCTTCGAACCGCTGCCGGCGAAGAACGGCGCGCGCCTCTATTTCGAAGCCACCGCCGTATCGAGTTAAGAATGGGAGGCTCCGCATCGCTCTTACGGCGGACCGATCACCGAGACGGTCGAGCGAGCGGCTCATTCCATTCAAAGGGTCGAGTATATAGATTTTCGCCAAAAAGTCTATTAACTAGGTGCTCTGCATGGAATGAGCCGAGCGCCGGTTCCAACGGCAATCTATATATAGTCGCTGCGCACATCATTCGTCATGCAACAATTATGCTGCGCAACAAACAGACTGCGCAACAGTGTCAGTATTCAAAACCTGCCGATCGTATTCTGAGGTGGTTCTGATGGTTTTACCAACCCCCGGCGGCATCCCACGCAAAGACGATTTCTTCGACCGCGACGACGAGGTCGCTGAGCTCTGGGCAACGCTCGAGACATCCAACATCCTTATGGTTGCCCCGCGTCGTGCGGGCAAGACCGCGTTGATGTTCAAGCTCATCGACGAGCAAGCTTCGCACGGCGAGTTTCATGTCGCGTACCGCAATCTCCAGCATGAGGACGATGAGGCAGATCTCTTCGCGTTGATCGATCGTTTCACCGACGTGCATCGAACACCCGACCCTCCACGCCCATACGGCGTCCTCATGCTCGACGAGTTTCTGTCCTTCGTCGAGACTATTCTCGGAACGGATGATGGGTTGGACTGGAAACGGGTGCGACGATTATTCGAGAAGTTCCGGGCGATCCGTTCCGATCCCGATCATTCGAGATGGTTACGGTTCGTCCTCGCCGGTTCGACGAGTATCGATATGATCCTCGATAGGGTGGGCGGCAATCTCCTCAACGACCTCCGGCGGCTGGCGATCGGGGTGTTCGATCCCCTCACGACCATGGCATTCATAGAAGCGCTCGTGGCAGATATCGACCATGCTTTCTCGAAACGCCAGAAGGAGCGGATCATGGCATTACTGGGCGGTAATTTCCCCTATTTCATCCAGCTCTACATTTCCGAGCTGCGCTATCGGTTGCGGGGCGAGAACGCGGTCTCCGACACGCTGCTCGATTCGGTCTATTGGTCGGATATCATCGGTGGGAAGGGTTCGCAATACTTCTCCGATTATTACCAGCGTCTCAAGAAGTACGGATACATCCATCCATCGTTGCCCAAAGCCGCACGCACCATCCTCTCTGCCGTGGCCGCCGCGGATAGCCTCCATTATGGCGATGTGAAAACACTCTTTCACGGCGTGTTCGATCGATTCGACCCCGAGCTCTTCGCCCTCCTTCGCACCTCGCTCAACGACGAGTTCTATCTCGACTACGATACCCGCATCAGGGAATTTTCGTTCCGGTTCAAGCTAATGCGCGACTGGTGGCGGCGCTGGCATCCACCCGAGGACCGCATGTTCCTCGACGATCGGATACTGATCTATCGCCACGGCGGTCTCCTGATCGCACATGTATCCACACACCGGATCCCGCCCACCGACCTCGATCTCTTCGCCGGAGAATTCACCGCGATCATCGATTTCATGCACGATACAGCCTTCGGACAAACGCGCGGGATCACCCTGGATAGCGGTTATTATTGTGTGCATACCAGCGAGTATCTCATCGTCGCGGTCAATGTGATCGGCGATATTGAAAATGAACGGGCGCTCGCTGAACGTATGAAACGTTTTATCGGCAATATAGAAACGGAATATGCGGCGGTGTTGTCCAATTGGGACGGCGATCGTGCGCACTTTGCGGGTATCGAAAAGATGCTCTCGAGACTCTAATAATAACGACTTGGATCGAGCGACGAGCGACAGCCATTGAGTGAACGAAAGTGATTTGATACGATGCGCGCGATTGCCAAATATAACCCGCTGGACATTGCCGATGAAACGCTGCGTGCAATCTATGTGGGCCGCGAACACCTCCTCGAAGAACTGCTCGAACGATTACGCGCCCAAGCAACTGGCGAGACGACCCAGCACTATCTCGTGTACGGGCCGCGCGGTATCGGGAAGACCGCGTTCCTCAAGATGCTCCGTTTGAGGTTGTTCGAAAGTGATGCGAGCTTCCACATCGTCCAGCTTCCCGAGGAGCTCCCCGCCGTCACCTCCCCGGCGAGGTTCTGGGTCGCCGTCATCGACGCATTGGGAAAGAGATTGCCATCCGAACCGATCCCCCCAGAGCAACGCAGGGCGCTGCTTCGGATCCGTGACCGTGTGAACGGTGGACAGAAAGCGTTCGCATGCTTGACCGATATCCTCGAAACGCTCGACGGACGGCTGGTGCTCCTCCTCGAGAACTTCGACGCACTTCTCGACGAGGCGTTCCGGACCGAACGCGAGACGGCGCTCCTCCGGGACGAACTGATGCATGAGCCGAACATCATCGTGGTCGCCACCTCGCCCGCGCTGATGGGCGCGGTGACGAACTATTCGAAACCGCTCTTCGGGCTGTTCGACATCCACGAACTCGAGCCGCTTGGCGCCGATGAGATGCTCCGGCTCCTCCGCAATCTCGCAGAGCGAATCGGGAGCGACGAGGCATGTGAGCGGCTCGAGACGAACGAACATACCGTGAAAGCGATCGTCACGCTCACCGCAAAGTACCCGCGACTGGCGCTCCTCCTCTTCGAGCTCGTCCGCCAGCCCGACCTTCTCGAGGTGGTGGATCTCTTCAACGCGCTCATGGACGATCTCACACCATACTATCTCGGTCTCCTCCGGGATATGTCGCCCAAGATGAGGGAGGTGTTCGACGGGTTCATACAACGCGGGGGTTCCGCGAGCGCGTCGGAGCTGGCCGAAACACTGGTGATGCCGCTGAACCATGTCACGGCGCAACTCAAACGCCTCCGGGACCAGCGATGGGTCCACGCAGAGAAGAGGAAGCTCAAACCCAAAAGCGGCAAAGGGCGCGCCAGGACGGTCTACACCGTGACCGACCCCGTATTCAGGCTGTGGTACCAGATGCGCTACGACCAGCAACAGCGAGAAGTCAACGGGGCAATCGTGGCATTCTTGGCCTTGTGGTACCGATCCGGGCACGAAGCGAGTCGAACGTTAGCGAAGGCGAAGCACTTCCTTGATACCCATCCACACCCACAGACGCTCGCTTCCCCCGCCCATGCTCGGAATTGCGAGATGACGATCCGCTTTTCCCTCATCTATCTCACCCGCGATGACCGCGGCAGCGGCTTCGAAATGCTGGATCGAGCGCTCGGATCGCTTCCGTCCCTTCCCGACGAGGAACGCTCGTCGTTATTGATCTTCTATTTCAAAGAACTGCTTCGAAAGAATCCGGCGATGGCAGGAGCGGCGTACGAACGCGTCGCTGAAGCGCTCGGAGGGGCGTTCACGCAACAGTTCGCACCGGTGAAGCACGTCGCTGACTATCTATGCGACGGTGACGAGCGACGATTGGTCCGCCTCGCGCCCACGGTCCGCACGGCGGTGGAGGCGATGCTCGATGAGCTGGGATCGGAGCCTGGGAAATCGTAAGCTCAGTCCGGATCGGATTACGATGATGCATGCACGATCCAAACCGCTCGATCCGAGCCATTTAATCCAATGAACTGACCCTCCGCTGCTCCCTGCTCCCTGCTTCCTGCTCTTCACCCCTCACGCTTCACCCCTTACACTTCCCCCCAACCTCTGAAATATACGCCCGATGGTGAGCCCCAGCCACAGTTTCCGGGTGCGGTTCCGCGTCGTGTCCGGCATCTCTTTTCCCTCCACATAGGTGAGCCGCCAGAGACCTTCTGGCTCTTGATGTGCCATGAACCAGTCCAGCGTCTTTCGGATATCGGGATCATCGGTGCGAAACCCATCGTCGACAGCGACGCCACCGCGGTGACGAGATCGGGCCACCAGAAGAGGAAACGTACCCAATAGCCCGCCGCATGGTAGGAACGATACCGATCGCGCTGGAAGAACCGCGATCTCAGGAGCGAGGCGGCCTTCAGCGTCTCCTCCGAACGACGGTACGCGGGATGCGCGGCGAACGCACGCAGCACCATGTCGGTCCAGTTATGCGAAAAGGGCGTGCTCCGGTCCGGTTCCACCGGCTCGGCACCTCCCTCCGCATACCCCGCACGAATGAGCAGCCCCAGCATGGCGCCCGTATAGTAGATCGCGTACTGGTTGCCGATCATCCCGCGGATATCGCCCGCATCGGTCTGGCACGAGAAGAGGAACTCCGCCGCATGCGCACCCTTCGGATGGTCACGCGTCAGCTCGTAGCGCCGCACTAAGAGCCGGAACCGCTTCCAGGTCTCCACCAGCTCGTAATGGTACGGCGGGTAGACATCGTTCCTATTGCCAGAATAGCGCCATGAACCGTCATATTGTTGGTTTAGCAGCAGTTTCCCGACCCCGGGCGGCTCCTAGATCGTCTCGAGCCCGGTCACCACCTCACCGAGGAGATCAGGCCGCGTAAAAGAGCGCATCGCCTCATCATTGCACTCCACCGCGGTTTGTCAGGACCATAATGGAATGACGATCGGTCCCGCCTTCCAGTGTTCATCGACCACCGTCACCACCGTCACCACCGGTTGCTCGCATAGTGATCTGAACGACAACCCTCCAATCCCATTGTAATCTGCTTCCATCACCGCCCATTTCCCATTCCCTCACATCCGCTCCCCGCACACCGCATACCGCTCCCCGCACCCCGCATACCGCACAGGTGCCATAATTTTATTAATACCAAGCTCGGTCTCTGTACGAAAAGTGCTTTTAAACAATACCAGAACCAGGGTGATCATGATGTCGACATCCAACCGCTTTGTTCGTTCGGTCTCCAGATCCTCGTCCCTCGTCCCCGCGCTTCTCTTATTGGTCTCATTGCTCCTCCTCAGCGCCGCCGTCCCGCTGCTGGCACTGCCGATTACCAGCGCCGACGCGACCGATGGACCTTTTGCACAAAGCCCAACGCGGCAGCAAGGCGTCGATATCCCGACCTGGAAATCGGGCGAGATGTGGGACTATTACACGGAATCGAGTATCAACTATTCCGGCTGGGTCATGGACAGCTACGGCAACACCACCTTCCGTGTCAACCCGGTCACGCCGGTCAAGAATTACGATGACGGTAACGAGTCGTTCCTCGTCTACAATATCGTCGTCTCCGGCGAGCAGCAGTTCTCCGAATCGTATATGAACGGCTATCTCACCATCGTGGGGAATGTCTCGCTCAACGGTCACCGCTATTATCGCGTCAGCGACCTCGCTGTGGTCGAGGACCACCTCGTGATGAACGGTGAAGCGACTATGACGCAGGGCGGGACGTCGCAGACCGGCCCCATCTTTGCCCAGGCCGATACCAGCTACGACCCGCCAATGGAGGAGCTCGATTTCCCGCTCAGCGTGGGTGAGACCTGGTCGAACAGCGAAGAGCTCGGCATCGTCATCGACACGCCCATGGGCGGCGCCGACGAGACGCGGCTGGTCAACTATACCTACACCTGCCTCGGTGAGGAGCAACATCGGATCTATCACGCCCAAGCAGGGGTCGACGAGACCTATGACACCTACAAGATCATGGTGGACGACGAGGCCTCGGTCAACTATTCCTATTACGCCCCCACGGAGAAACAGTTCGTCAATTTCACACTCACCATGCCGGGCATGGGCGACCTTCATCTCGAACTCATGACCCATTCCCCCGGCGGAAGCACCATCGCCGTGGAGGACCTCAGCGTCACGCCGCAGTATGCCACCATCGGCGAAACGGTCACCGTCTCCGGTGAGGTCACCGGTGTCACCGCACCGGGCGAGATCCGTATCATCGTCCCGGGCCAGCCCGACGAGTCCGTCTCCAATGTGATCGGCACCTTTACGAAGAGCGTGACCGCGCCGACGATGGAGGACGATACGCCCACGGAGACCGATATCGGCTCGCACGGGATCATCGTCGAGTTCTCCGGTCTCACACGGAAGGCGTACGGTGTCACCACCATCTCGGTGGATGGTACCGACCTCAGCACCACGCAACTCGAGGTCGCGCCACTCGACTCCGTGGTCGCAGGCGATGAACTGATCCTCACCGCGACCGTTTCGAACCCGTCGCGGCTCGATGTGAACACCGCATTCGAAGTCGCGCTCTTTGCCGACGATGTCGAGGTCGCCGCCGAGACCGTCATAACGCTCGAGAGCGAAGGCACGGTTACACTCCAGTCGAACTGGACGCCGTTGCAGGCGGGCCGGCATTCCATCGTCGCCATAGTCGATGCCAACGACGCCGTCGTCGAGTACGACGAAGCGAACAACGAAAAGAGCATCGAGGTCGAGGTCGCCGCCAACGCCGCACCCACTGTGGTCGCCCGTCTCCCCGAAGTGGAGTCGATGACCATTGACGAAGACGGCGAGATCTCTTTCTCGGTCTCCGGGTCCGACCCCGACGACGATACCATCGCATACGAATGGCTGGTCAACGACGAACCGGTGACCGATCATCATACGAATAGCTATACCTTCACCGCCGCGCGCACCGGCGACCATTCCAATGCCCACTCACCGTTCACGATCGCCGTCGTGATGTCGGACACACCCAGTCGACCGCCATCGGTGGCGGGTTCCACCAGCGAGCAATGGACGCTGACCGTGACCAATATCCACGCAGCACCGGAGCTCGTCCGGCCAACACCGTCCCAACGCGAGGTCAGGATGCGAGAAAGCGATACCGACGGGAAGGAGTTCGCCGTCGAGGTCGAAGCACCCGACAGCGAGAACTATGAACTGACCTGGCGTGTCAACGACGAACTCGTGCCGGGGCAAGGTACCAATTACACCTACATCCCCACCTACTCGGACAAGCATCAGGACCGCGTCGTCTATCTCAGCGTCAATATTACCGACGAAATGGGGATGGGCGAGGAGCATACCTGGGTCATCGTTGTGGAGGATGCAAATCGCGACCCGCAGATCGATTCTGTCACCATCACCGACCCCGCTGGCGGCAACGCGTATACCACCGCGGAACCAGTTCAGTTAAGCGCAGTGGCCAGCGACCCGGACGGCGACACGATCATCTATACCTGGACCTCCGACCTCGATGGCGAGCTGAGCGGCGGCCAAAGCGCACAAACCACACTCCATTCCGGGACGCACCGTATCACGCTCACCGTCGAGGACGAGTTCGATGGTAAAACGACCTATACCACGAACATCACCGTTGCGAAAGCGGACGATGGTGCGTCGGAGGACGGCGATACGGACGACAGCGACGAGGAAAGCCCTGCACCCGGCGTCGGGCTGAGTACTGCGGCCATCGCACTCTTCGCACTCCTATTGATCCGTCGCCGCCGACGCTGATCGATCGTGCCTCGGTACCCACGCTGGCTGGAACGGGCCGTCATCGGGTCTCGGACGCAAATTCGACACCCCGCAAAATCTTATTAAGGATAAAAAATATGGCCCCCTTGTCCCGTCATTGCACGGGAATGCTTGGGGATGACCGAGGTCTGTTCCACTCGCCTCGATCCAAGGCGATCGGGTCTGAGAGTTGCCAGTTCATGGCGCGGGGGCAGCCAGGTGGTACCTCGACCGGTCTCAGATCGGCATCGGCCGCAGAAAGGCCGAATGGGAACGGTATCTGCCGCGTTGTGCCAAAGCTTTTAATAACTTAATGATTTATCTGACCGAACCGAGATGGAGGACGATGGAATGCAATCATTTGTTCGAGAAGTCCTTTCTCGCGATGATAGTGCCAATAATCCGCCCCCAGCCAATCCACGATCACCAGCGCCTCAACAGGCCGCCCCGCCCAATCCAGGTGAGGGTAATCCGGCCAATGTAGAGGACGAGGAGCTTAAACGCGTCCTAGCTGGATTGAGGACGAACATCAAGATCGTCGGATGTGGTGGCGCGGGTTGTAACACGATCAACCGCATTGTCGAGGAAGGTATCACCGGCGCGGACCTGTTCGCAATGAACAGCGACGCGCAGCATCTTTTACATATTCATGCTCCGCATAAAATACTTATAGGGCG
>CAZSUE010000153.1:0-3082 GCA_964609045.1 uncultured archaeon
CCCCAGTTCCCCAACCCCCAGCTCCTCAACCCCCATCCCCACCAGAGGCTAGAGAATGGCAACAAACCCTGGCACACACTATCACCCGGACGGAAGCTGTCGCTTTCGCGTCTGGGCGCCGCTGCGCGAATCGGTCGCATTACAATTAGAAATGCTCGGCGAACAGGAAACGCAACGCACCATCGAGATGGACCGCGAAGAACGCGGATACTGGACCACGGAGGTGAACGGGCTTCAACCCGGTCAACGATACCGTTACCTCCTCGACGGCGAACTCGAACGCGCCGACCCCGCCTCGCATGCGCAGCCCAACGGTGTCCATGGTCCGTCCGCTATCGTCGATCATCACGCGTTCTGCTGGCACGACGACGACTGGACCGGGCGACCACTCGAGGAACTGATCATCTATGAGCTGCATGTAGGCACCTTCACCCCCAGCGGAACATTCTCCGCCATCATCCCGCGGCTCACCGACCTCTGCGACCTCGGCGTCACCGCCGTCGAGCTAATGCCAGTCGCGCAGTTTCCCGGCACGCGTAACTGGGGCTACGACGGTGTCTACCCCTACGCCGTGCAAGATAGCTATGGCGGCGTGAGGGGGCTGAAACGGGTCGTCGATGCATGCCACGACCTCGGGCTCAGCGTCGTGCTCGATGTCGTCTACAACCATCTCGGGCCGGAAGGGAACTATCTTCGCGATTTTGGGCCATATTTTACCGATACCTACGCCACGCCATGGGGCGATGCGCTCAATTTCGACGGGGCCCATTCCGACGCCGTGCGCGACTTTTTCATCGCCAATGCGCAATACTGGCTCGCGGAATTCCACATCGACGCGCTGCGGCTCGATGCTATCCACGCCATCTACGACCAGAGCGCCAAACCGTTCCTCGCGCAGCTCATCGAAGAGACCCAACGATACGCCGCGTCCACCCCACGCACCGCCCATGTCATCTGCGAGAACGATCATAATGATGCACGGGTCTTTCGCCGGCGTACCAACGGCGGGTTTGGCGCCGACGCGCAATGGTGCGACGATTTCCACCACGCGCTCCACACTCTCCTCACCGGCGAATCCAGCGGCTACTATGGCGACTTCGGTACCCTCGAGGACCTCGCCAGCGCCTACCGTGAGGGGTATGTCTACGGCTGGCGGTATTCGCAGTACCGCAAGCGCCATCATGGCAGCCGTGCAGCGGACATCGACGCAAAACGGTTCGTCGTCTTCGCGCAGAACCATGACCAGACCGGGAACCGACCCACGGGCGAGCGGCTCGGCGCGCTCGTCGGGTTCGAGGCGCTGAAGCTCGCAGCGGGAGCCACCATCCTCGCGCCCGGCATCCCGCTCATCTTCATGGGCGAAGAGTACGATGAGCCCGCGCCGTTCCTTTATTTCGTCAACTTCAACGACGAGGCGCTCAACGCGGCCGTCTACGAGGGGCGGCAAGAGGAGTACGCGCCGTTCTTCGCCGACGCGGACGAAGCCGCCGAGCAACTGCCCAACCCGTCTGCGGCGTCGACCTTCGCGCGGTCCAAACTGGACTGGAGATCGCGCCTCACCGGCGAGAACCGGACCCTCCTCGATTTCTATCGGCTCCTCCTTCAGATACGCAAGGCGCTGCCAGCATTTTCGATACCGGATCGGAACGCACTGACGGTCGAGACAGTGAATGAGACGGTGCTCATCCTCCATCGGAGCCATCCGGCGGGCGATCTTGCGCAGCTCATGAATTTTGGAACGAGGGAGCGAACGGTCATGCTCGAGCCTGAGGGGCGGCGGTGGATCAAGCTCGTCGATTCGAAAGAAGAACTCTGGGCGGGACCGGGTTCGAAACTACCAACGATCGCCGGCTCGGATGAGGAGCTGATACTTGCGCCAAAGAGCATCGCGCTCTACGAAACGGGGCACGGTACCGAAGCATGGAACGAACTGCGAGCGTTCCGACTCACCGGCGCAGAGGCGCCGCAGCCCAATGCAGAACCACACCCTCCGATCTTTCCCGCCACACATTTTGAACGCTAGATCGCATAACGACCGGGGGAGGAAGAAGGAACGACCGAGAGCCATGGGAATGGATGTATGGCGAACCACAAACGGCGACGGACCTTTAAAATAATGGTGCAATGATCAACGCTCATATCGCTACGACCGCGATTTCCATCCATCGATCGTACGCTCTTACAAGTATGGTGTCACGATCGAGGACCTCGACAATTCGTCGGACTTTCCGGGAGGTTCGAAATTGGCCACCGCGTTGGCAGATACGCCACCTCTTGCTCTGATCGACGGCAACCCCCCGAAACAAGTATGCTTAGGCCGACGCCGCGTTTCGCAATGCGAAAGGGCACGCGCTCCAAACATCTTCGATGTGTCCTGGAAAGGAAGTCCGAAGGAACCCGTTCTCTGAATCGATCCAAACGGTGAAGTCCAATGACCCAGCCACGATATGTCTGTATCCACGGCCATTTCTACCAACCACCCCGCGAGAACCCATGGCTCGAGCAGATCGAGCTCCAGGATTCGGCCTATCCGTATCACGATTGGAACGAGCGCGTCACCGCGGAATGCTACGCACCGAATACCGCCTCGCGGATCCTCGACCCCGACGGCGATATCGTCTCGATCGTCAATAACTATTCCATGATCTCGTTCAACTTCGGCCCCACGCTCCTCCGCTGGCTCGAAACGGCGCGACCCAACATCTACGGCGCGGTCCTCGATGCAGACCGCAGGGGTCGTGAACGGTTCGGCGGGCACGGACCGGCCATCGCCCAATGCTACAACCATATGATCATGCCACTGGCCAACCGCCGCGATAAGCGCACACAGCTACGCTGGGCGATCGAGGATTTTGCACAACGGTTCGGTCGCCGCCCGGAGGGGATCTGGCTCCCGGAGACCGCGGTCGATATCGAGACGCTCGAGCTCTGCGCGGCCGAAGGGATCACATTCACGATCCTCGAGCCACACCAAGCACGTCGCATCCGGCCGCTTGGAACCGACGCTGATCATGACGCAAGCGAGCCCAACGACGAGATGGGCGAGGCCTTTGCCGGCGCTGACACTGACACTGATACTGAC
>CAZSUE010000153.1:3182-8798 GCA_964609045.1 uncultured archaeon
ACTGATACTGACACTGATACTGATACTGACACTGATACTGACACTGATACTGACATTGATACTGATACTGACACTGATACTGACACTGATACTGATACTGACACTGATACTGACACTGATACTGACACTGATACTGATACTGACGGCGGTTGGATCGATGTGGAGGGGGGCGCCATCGACCCGCGGCGCGCGTATCTCCAAACGCTCCCATCGGGGGACAGTATTGCGATCTTCTTCTATGACGGGCCGATCGCGAAGGATATCGCGTTCGACTCCATTCTTACGAACGGCGAGCAGTTCGCACAGCGGCTTACGGGCGCGTTCGATGACCGCGACGAGCCGCAACTGGTCCATGTCGCCACCGACGGTGAGACCTATGGCCATCACCAGCATCACGGCGATATGGCACTGAGCTACTGCCTCCACCATATCGAGGCGGGCGGCGAGGCAGAGCTTACCGTCTACGGCCAGTACCTCGAAGCGCATCCGCCGGAATATGAGGTGGAGATCGTCGAGGAGACCTCATGGAGCTGCATGCACGGTATCGAGCGTTGGCGCGCCGATTGCGGCTGTACCACCGGTGGGCACGAGGACTGGCACCAACGCTGGCGCGCGCCGCTCCGGAACGCGCTGGACTGGTTGCGCGATATGCTCGCGCCGCTCTACGAAAAAGCGCTCATACCCTTTGTCGACGATCCCTGGACGCTCCGCGACCGCTATATCGAAGTGATCCTCGATCGCGACGAACGGACGCTCGCGCAGTTTTTCGAGCGATATACCACGACCAAGATGACGGACGACACAACGCAGACGCTATTGGAGCTGCTCGAGATGCAGCGCCATGCCATGCTGATGTACACGAGCTGCGGATGGTTCTTCGAAGAACTCTCCGGCATCGAGACCGTACAGGTGATCCAATACGCAAGTCGCGCCATCCAGCTCGCCGAAAAAGTCACGGGGGCAGACCTCGAACCCGTGTTCGTCTCCATGCTCGAACAAGCGCCGAGCAATCTCGAACGGTTCGAAACCGGTGCCGGGATCTACGAGGAGTTCGTCTCGCCCGCGAAGATCGACCTCTTCCGCGTCGGTGCGCATTACGCCGTGTCATCGCTCTTTCGCGAGTACGATGCAACGGCGCGGATCTACTGTTACCGGATAGAAACGCGCTCGCACGAGACATTACGCGCGGGGAGGCAGCGGCTCGCCATCGGGCGGACCAAGGTTCGATCGCAGATCACGCATGAGGCCACCGCCATCAGTTACGCCGTCCTCCATATGGGTGACCATAACCTCGTAGGAGCGGTGCGCTATCATGAATCCGAGGCTGCATTCGACGAGATGCACGAGGCCATCGTCGACACCTTCAAAAGGAGCGACATCCCCGCGGTGATACGCCTCCTCGATACGCATTTCAAAACGCATAACTACTCGCTCTGGCACCTTTTTCGCGACGAACAGCGCGAGATACTCGCAGAGATCATCGACCCGTCGCTCAACGAGATCGAAGCGCTCTTCGCGCAGCTCTACGATCAGCACTACCCGCTTATGCACGTGATGACCAATATGGATATTCCGCTCCCCCACCAGCTCGAATCCACCGCAACGCTCGTGGTCAATACCCGCCTCCAGCAACAGCTCGGATCCGATCGGCCCGATATCCACGCATTGGAACAATTAATGGAGACCGCAACCGCGCTTCATCTCGACCTCGATACGCAGACGCTCGGCTACCTCGCCGGAAAACGCGCGGCCGCACAACTCGAAACGGTCCGGGAGCGGTTCGAAAGTGGCGTGGAAGTAAAAAACAACATCGACCTCGTCCTCGAAGATACGATCAGACTGTTCGAGTGCCTCAGGTCGCTTCCACTGGAGGTGCCGCTCTGGCGTGCGCAGAACATCTATTTCGAGCTGCGGGAGCAACTCATCGCACAAGCGCGAAAACAAGCGGCTGAAGATGAAGCGAGGGATGAAAGTGAAGGCGAAAAGGGTGAGGAAAGTGGCGGTGGAACGGAGGACGAGACGGAAGCGGCGATGGAGCCACCTGGCGGGGGGCTCGACAGGCTCCTCGACGAGGAGCAATGCGCATCCATTAAGCGACTCGCACAGCTATTGGGGGTAAAACTGGCATGAATGACGGACGACGGTCCATACCGCTTGCGACCTACCGGCTCCAGTTCTGCCCCGCGTTCACCTTCGAGGACGCCCTCCGGATCGTCGACTACCTCGCCAAACTCGGCGTCTCCGATATCTATGCCTCGCCGATCTTTCGTGCCAGAACGGGCAGCGATCACGGCTACGATGTCGTGGACCCTACCGTGCTCAACGCCGATCTGGGCGGTGCCGAGGCGTTCGAGACGCTGCTTGCACGCGTCGAAGACGCCGCACTGGGCTGGGTGCAAGATATCGTGCCGAATCATATGGCGTACGACCGCGAGAACGCATGGCTCATGGATGTGCTCGAGAACGGCCCATGCTCGCGCTATGCGGAGTTCTTCGATATCGAGTGGGATCATCCCTACGAGAGCATCAACGGGCGTGTCCTCGCGCCGTTCCTCGGGAAGCACTACGGCGCCGCGCTCGAGGAGGGCGAGGTCCAGCTCAAACTGGAGCGCGACGGGTTCAAGATCAGCTACTACGATTGGCGCTTCCCGCTTCGGCTCGAATCGTACGAACGCATCCTCGCGCACAACCTCGAGGAGCTGAAAGACGCGCTCGGCGAGGACGACCCCGCGTTCATTCGCTACACCGGCATCCTCGGCTCCATCCGCAACCTTCCCGCATGTGAGTCGAAACGCAAGGAGCGCGCGCAGCAGGCGAAGTTCATCAAAAGTATTCTCTGGGAGCTCTCCACCGAGCATGAGCCGATCCACGACCATCTTGCGCAGACCATCGATTCGTTCAACGGTGACCCAGGCGACGCGCCGAGCTACGATATGCTCGACGAGCTCCTTTTCGAGCAGTTCTTTCGGCTCTCCTTCTGGAAGGTCGCCAACGAAGAGATCAACTATCGCCGGTTCTTCACCATCAACGAGCTGATATCGCTCCGCACCGAGGAGCCGGAGGTCTTTGAGCACACCCACGAACTCGTCATGGAGCTTCTCGACCACGAGACGGTGCATGGGCTGAGGATCGACCATATCGACGGGCTCTACGACCCGCAGCAGTATCTCGAAGCGCTCCGCGAGCGAGCGGGCGGACGCTATCTCATCGTGGAAAAGATCCTCGCCCGGGACGAGGTCTTACCGGTAAGCTGGCCGGTGGAAGGTACCACCGGTTACGACCTCATGGCGCATCTTGACGGACTCTTTTGCGACCCGTCCGCCGCGCGCGCGTTCACATCGTTCTATAGCGCGTTCACCGGGTTCGACATGAGCTTTCACACTCTTCTCTACGAGAAAAAGAAGCTCATGACCGAGCGGCATCTCAGCGGAGATATCGACAACCTCGCGCTCATATTGAAACGCATTTCCAGCCGGGATCGTTACGGCTACGACCTGACGCTCCATGGACTGCGCGAGGCCATACTCGCGTTCATGGTCCATCTTCCCGTCTATCGTACCTATGTGGACCGCGACGGCGTGACCACTAGCGATCGGCGATGGGTCGGGACTGCCATCGACGCGGCGAAACGGCGCCGACCAGAGCTGCTGCACGAGCTCGAATATATCCATCGGTTCCTCCTCCTCCGGTCCACCGACGGCCTCGATTTCCTCGACCACGATCCCTGGATCTATTTTGTGATGAAATGCCAGCAGCTCACCGGACCGCTGACCGCGAAGGGTGTCGAAGATACGCTCTATTATGTCTATAACCGCCATATCGCGCTCAACGAGGTTGGACATGAACCGGACCGGTTCGGGGAGAGCCCGGAGGAGTTCCACGAGTTCGCGCGTTCGAGAATGCGCATCTGGCCGCATGCGATGTCCTCCACCGCGACCCACGACACCAAACGCGGCGAGGATGTGCGCGCACGGCTCAATATCCTCACCGAAATGGCCGATGAATGGATCGCGAACTGTGAGCACTGGCGCGAGCTGAATCGCGGGCACCGCACACGGATGGACAGTGCCACTGCCACTGCCACTGCCACTGCCACTGTCACGGCCCCGGACCGGAACGACGAATATTTTCTCTATCAGACGCTCGTTGGCGCGTTCCCGTTCGACACCGGCGAGATCGCATCCTTCCGCCAGCGGCTGGAGCGATATGTCGTCAAAGCGGTGCGCGAGGCTAAGATCCATACGGCATGGCTGAAACCGGACGAGGCGTATGAAGACGCGTACCTCCGGTTCGTGCGCGCACTGCTATCCCAAACCGATACCGCCGGTGAAGGGAACGAAAACGAGGACGAGGACGAGGACGAGGACGAGGACGAAAACGTAAACGAACTCCGAGACGACGATGAGGATGAGGATGAGGATGAGGATGAGGATGAGGATGATGGTTCCGCCACGGACGCAGAACGGTTCCTCGCATCGTTCATTCCGTTCCAGCGCAAGGTCGCGTTCTATGGGATGTTCAACTCGCTCGCCATGGTGCTCCTCAAGCTCGCTGCACCCGGTGTGCCAGATATCTATCGCGGCTGCGAGCTCTGGGACCTCAACCTCGTCGACCCGGATAATCGCCGACCGGTGGACTTCCACCAACGAGAGCAGTATCTCGATTCGATCATCGAAGAGGCAGCATCGGATCGCGACGCGTTGATACACGACCTGCGCTCCAACTGGACCGACGGCCGCATCAAACTCTTTACGCTCGCATGGGCGCTCAAGTGCCGCAGGGAGTATCCCGACCTCTTCACGCACGGCGCGTACCATCCGCTTCGGTCGACGGGAACCGCGGAGGGGCATATCGTCGCCTTTGCACGGCACCACGCCGGATGGTGGGCGGTGGCGGTGGCGCCGCGGCTGGTCACAACCCTCGGCGATGCGTACCAATGGCCGTTGGGGGACGCTATTTGGGGCGATACGCAAGTCGGTCTCCCCCTCGATGCACCGCACCGCTGGGTAGATGTCTATACCGGTCGCACCCGCACCACCGACCCCGACGGTCGGCTGCTGGTGGGCGAGCTGTTCGAATCGTTCCCGGTCACGCTCCTCGTCGCGCAAGAGAGCGTGGGGAGGCGACCATAATTGTCGCCATGGTGGTAAACGCCCATGTGTACGGCTGGGTAGGAATGGCCGCCAAAAAGTAGGTTAAGGGCAGTATGCAGGCAGGGTGCTATGGTGCTATGGTATCCGTGATCGTCGGCGTCATCCTCGCCTCCTCGCCTCCTCGCCTCCTCGCGCCCACCAACCACCATCCTACCGCTCACTTCACGACCTGATCTTCGTGCACCACGCTGGATCCGTACAAGATGCACTGGGCAATCGCCCCCGTCAACTCGTGTTCAGCCAAATACAATGAAACAAAAACTCCTCTTTGTGGATGACCGAGAACTCGGGCGGCTCATTCCAGGCAGAGCACCTAACTAATACATTTTTTGGCAAAAATCTAAATACTCAACCCTTTGAATGGAATGAGCCCAGGCGTGGCCGACCCTATATTTATATTTTATAGGATAACAATTTCGAACCCCGACATTTTGTCATACTTTCCGAAGGGGGTCGAGATTTT
>CAZSUE010000154.1:0-8788 GCA_964609045.1 uncultured archaeon
GCGGTGATATTGTACGCGCCGCCGTCCCAGCCCTTGAGATGGATGAACCAGTAGCCGTAGTTGTTGGTGATCGGTGTCTCGTCGCTGTCGTCGATGACGACCTCCTCGTTGCCGTCGGGCGAGGCACTGTAATCGACATAGAGATCGGCGGCGATCTCGCGGTAGTTCACGAAACAGTCCAGCGGGTTGTCGTCCGCATCTGAGCTGACATTGACGGTGAGGAGGGTGGCGTTGTACGGGATGTCGATGATGAAATCCGCACGAGCGGGATACGCGTCCATCTGTTTGCTGTAGGTCACACCGTTCTCGAGGAACTCCACATCGTAAAAGGAGACGCGGAAGGTATAGTTGCCGCCGAAGAACCCGGCGACGAGGAAGTACCAATCGCCCGGATGCGGATTCTTGATCAGCTGGCGTTCGTTGCCGGTGGTGGTGTACTGCCGGTAGGGCGTCTCCCATTTGTCCATATACGGTATGATGTTCCCGGCGGTATGGAACGGGATGCTGTTGTTGAACGAGAAGAGGTCGGTGGCGTCGCCGGTGGTCCCGAGGATCTTGGCAACGAGCAGCGTCGTGCCTTGGGGGACCTCGATATGGTAGAGATTGGACGCGTCGGTGGTGATGGATGATTGCACCGGCACGCGGTTCTCCAGCTCGTAGATATCCAGCACCGTCGGCTCGGGTCGTATGCCGGTGGAGAGCGGGTTGACGCCGTCGGAACAGTCGACCCGATACGAATGCTCGCCCGGCGGGAGCGTGAAGGTATAGCGGTAATATTTGCCGTCGCGGTAGTCGGTATCTGTGGGGTCCAGCGCGATACCCTCGGTGAGGATATCGACCGCGGTTTCCGCTGCGGTACCGGGGTCGAGGGTGAGCGTTAAAGTTGCGGGCGGGTCGTTGTCGAAGTCGGTATAGTTGACGGTGATATTGAACTCGGTCCAGAGCGTATCGCTCGAGACGCCTGCGGACTCGTTGAGCGCCACATCCATCCGCGGTCGCGACCCCACCGGTATGGTGGCGGTGATGGTGTAGTTCCCGCCGTACCAACCGGAGACGCAGATGTACCAGTAGCCGGGGTTGGCCGAGATATTCGTGCCGCTCGTCTCGTCGACGATCACCACCTCGTCGCCCGCGTGGGTGTACCCGTCGTTGCCCGAGAGATCGGTGCGGTGGTCCGCGGCACAGAGCGTGGGGTAGTTCACGAAGAGGTCGAGCGCGTCGCCGGTGGTGCCCGTGATCTCGACGATGAGCTCCTTCGACCCTTCGGGCACCTCGATGAAATAGTGGTCGTAGTCCGGTTTCACACCGATCGTATCCGCATGGGGGACGCCGTTGAAGAGTTCGACGATGTCGAACACCTTGGGCGCGATCCATTCGAGATTGCGCACCGCGATATACCCGTCACTGCTATTGAAGTGGAAGGTGTGGACACCGACGGAGAGCGTGCGGTCGAGGACGTAGACGCAGCCATCGGTGTAGTTCGTATCGCTGGCGTTCGCCTTGGCCATGGGATAGATGAACTGGTGATCGATCACGAGCCAGACATAGCGTGGTGCGTCGCCGTCCGCGTCGGAGTAGACCACCGAATAGGTGAAGGTATGGAAATACGCACCCTGTTCGGGGCTCACCGCGCCCGCCTCGAGCGTGGGTGGCGCGTTCTCGACGATCGGCCCCTGGTGGAGCTCGATATCGCCAACCGCCGCCTCGCCCGCCGCAGTGGCGTCGAAAGCGTAGGTATGGTCGATATCGCGGACGAGCCCGTCGATACTGAAGCGATAGACGGCACCGTCGCGGTAGTTCGTATCCGTTGGGTCCGCCGGCGCCATATCGTGGGTGACGCCGTCGATGTCCACCGTCACCGAATCCGGCGGCGTATCGGCGGGGTGGTAGTAGACGACGGAGTAGGTGAAGGTCGTCTCGACGGTGCCGCGCTGCGGCGTGGTATCGCCGTTGAGAAGGACGGGTGCGCTGAGCTGGTCGCCGACATAGGGCCCGACGAAGAGATCGGTGGGCGGTGCGGTGACGACAGCCTCGCCGTCTGACGCGATGAACGAGTAGTTATGGAACCCAGCAGTGCTGAGCGTGGTATTGTAGGTGAAGGTGACCCCCTGGTCGTAGGCGTCGTCGGTGGGTACCGTTTGCGCCATTGGCATCGGCGCGCCGCCGTCGACGACGATATCCATGCGCGTGGGCGGCTCGTCGTCCGCATCGCGGTAGGTGACGGTGTAGGTGAAGCTTTCGCCCGCCGAGCCGTTGAGGGGCGCGACCGCCGCATCGCTCAGCTCGGGCGCCGCGTTTTCGACGATGGGTCCACGATGCGTGCCGATATCGCCGATGGCCCAGTGGCGCCCGTTCGTCGCGTTGAAGCGGTAGGTGTGGACGCCCTCCTCGAGCCCGTCGGTCTCAAAATAGAAGAGAGAGAGGTCCATGTAATTGTCGTCGTCGGGGTCGAGTGGCGACATCGCGTGCGGCACGCGGTCGATGAAGACGGTGATATTGGCGGGTGCGCGGTTGCCGGAGTCCTCGTAGATGACGCAGAAGGAAAACTCGGTCTCGATGGTCCCACGCGTGGGCACGACCTCGCCCCAGGAGAGGACGGGGACGCTGTAGACGGTCGGCCCGTCCAGGGGGTCGGTCTCGGTCTCGTGGTAGCTATCCGAGGTAGTGAACGAATAGTGATGGTCGGCGATGGGGAGGTTGAGGGTGACGGCGAACTCCTCGCCGTTGTCCCATTGCCCGTCGTTTGCGATATGCGACATCGTATAGAGGTTCCCGCTGAGGTTGAGCCGGACATACGCCGGAGTATGGTTGTCTGCATCGCGGTAGGTGACGGTGAAGGTATAGAGCGTGGAGAGGTCGCCTTCGGGCGGCGTCACGAACCCGTCGAGGAGTTCCGGTGGGTTGTTCACGAACGGTCCCCCATAAAGCGAGATGTCGCCGGTGGCGTAATCGTCGCCGTCGTACGCCTTGAAACGGTAGGTATGGTTCCCCGCGCTCAGCGGCGTGCTCCGCCGATAGCGATACCATTCCCCGGCACGATAGTCCGGCGTATCGGTGCTGTCACGTTCCATGGTATAATAGTCCCCGTCGATGAAGAGCCGCACATAGATGGGCGCGTCGCCGTCGGGATCGGTATACTTGACCTTATAGGTATAGCGCGATGTCGCGGCCGTCCCCAGCTCCGGCGAGAGATATCCCTCCGAAAGGATGGGGGCGGTATTGACGGTGGGGCCGGTGTGCGTGTCGAGCGCGCCGACGGCGTCGTCGTGCCAATCGCGCGCGGCGAAGCGGTAGGTATGCTCGCCCGCCGCGAGCGTGGTGGTGTACTCGAACCGCTCGCCGTTGGTAAAGTTCCCGTCCGCCAGAGCTGGATTCGACGGATACGATACCACCGGCGCCATGGCGTGGCGCACCTCGTCGATATAGACATCAACCGCCACTGGCGTATCGTTGGCGAGGTCCGTATACTCGACGCTGTAGGTAAAGTGCGTGGTGGTGTTCCCGGTGGAGGGCGCCACCGTTGGGAAATCGAGGTACGGGATATCGTTGACCCGAAGGTCGGTATGCGGAGAGGTATCGCCCTCGGCGCGGTCGAGCCCGTCGCTGGCGTTGAAGGTGTAGGTATACTGGCCAGGCATGAGCGTGGTGGGGAGCGTCAACTCGTAGAGTTCGCCGTTGGTGAAATCGCCGTCGCCGTCGTTGCAGTGTGTGAGCGATTGAACGAGATGGACGTCGTTGGCGTCGTTGTCGACGGCGACGCGCACCCAGCTTGCAGAATCGTTGTCGAGGTCGTAGTAGCGCACGCGGAAGGTAAAATGCGTGGTCTCGTTGCCGATGGTCGGTGTCACACTGCCCTGAAAGAGGGTGGGGTTGCGATTCACCACCGGCCCGGCGAGCGTGCCGGTGGCGGGGAACCGTGCGGCATCACCCCAATCGTCCTCGGCGACGAAATGGTAGCGATGGGTGCCGGACTCGAGCCCGGTGATCGAGACGGTATACGCGCATCCGTCGGTGTAATCAGTATCGCCAGCGTGGACCTTCGTCATGGGATAATGATCGGTCCCGTCGACGACCACCGAGATATTCGATGGTGCCTTATCCTCTTCGTCGTAGTAGGTGATATTGTAGACGAACGGCGTGGTCAGCCCGCCCAGGGTGGGCGTAAGTGTCCCGCTGTCGATGGTGGGGGCGATATTTTGCACATTGGGGCCGGTCTGGTTAGCGATGGCGCCGAGCGCGTCGTGGCCCTGACTATCGGCCGCGAACCGGTACCGGTGCACCCCACGCGTCAGCATGGTGCTGGTGCCGAAGGTCTGGCCGTCGGCGAAATCGTCGCCACCGCTCTCGTTCGTCAATACATACTCCACCCCGTCGATCGATACCGAGATATTGTCCGGCGCGTACCCGCTGGGGTTGTAATAGACCACCGAAAAATGGAACGAGGTAAAGACGGTACCGAGCGCGGGCGAAGCGCGCGGGTTCATGAGGATCGGGTCCACCGGCTCCGGCACCACGGCGGGTCCGACGAGTGTGGTGGAGCGGGTGGTATCGTCAGGGTCGCTGGCGGTGAAATAGTAGGAATTCGTGCCGATGTTCAGCCCGCTGGCATCCACGGTGTACCAGCATCCGTCGGTGTAGGTACTATCGCCGGTGTTCTCCTTGGCCATCAGGATGCTGCGGTCGTTGATATGGAGCCGTACCCATTGCGGCGCATCGTCGTCGGCGTCGAAGTACTGGACCCGGAACGAAAACGATGTGGCGGTAGTCCCGTTGGCGGGTGAGACCGTATCGGGGACGAGGTCGGGGCCGGTGTTCACCTCGAGCTGTTGCGGGTCGGTGGCCACGACGAACTGGCCCGTGCCCTCGCTGTAGCGGCACTGGAAATAATACGCATGCGTGCCCGCGTCGAGGAGCACATCGTCGGCGATATAGAACTCGCCGTTGGAATAGTTGCCATCCTCGCCGTTGCGCGCGCTCACCGCATACTGGGCGGCATCGATGTGGAGGTAGAGCGCGCTGGGCGGCTCGTCGTCGAGGTCAGTATAGCGCACCTCGAAAGTGAACGCGGTACTCGTATTGCCGGCGGTGGGTATGACGGATGCGGAGTCGAGCGTGGGCGCGGTGTTCACGGTGGGCCCGTCGTAGGTCGAAGTCGCCACCGCGCCGTATGGGTCAGTGGCTTCGAACCGATACTGGTGCGTCCCCGCAGCGAGCGTGGTGGTATAATAGAAGACCTCGCCGTCGGTATAATCGTTATTGCCCGCACTCTGGTGCATATCGTGCGCAATCCCGTCGATGATGACCACGACGGCGGTGGGCGCGTCGTCGTCGATATCGAGGTACCGCACGGTGAAATTGAACGAACTGGTGGTGTTACCCACCACGGGGTCCACGGCGCCGAAGGAGAGTGTCGGGGCAACATGCACATAGGGACCGTCACGGAGCGCGGTATCGCCGGTTGCGACGCTGTACTGGTCCGACGCAGAATACTGGTAGGTATGATCGTGCCCCACCGCCAGTGTGGTGGCGTATTCGTAGCGCGCACCGTCGGTATGATCGTCGTCGTCGTCGTCCGCCTTCGCAAGCGCGTGCGGGACGCCGTCGACGGTGACATGGATCTGGGCCGGCGCGTCGTTGTCCGCGTCGGTGTAGATGACCGAGTAGACATAGCTCGTGCTCGCGTTGCCGTACATCGGCGTGACCGTTGCGCCCGAGAGCGTCGGCGGCGCGCTCACCGTGGGCGCGTTCACCGTTGCGGTCCGGACCGTATACGACCCGTCGGTCGCCTCGAAATAATGGGTGTGGGCGCCGGCTGCCAGTTGTGTGCTATACTGGTACCATGCACCGGTGGCGTTGGTGCCGGAGAGATACTCGAGCGTGTGGGGGCCCCCGTCGATGAGCACCTCGATATCTGTGGGCGCGTCGCCGTCGGCGTCGATATATTTCACTTCGAAGGTGAAGGTGGTGGAGGTATTGCCATAGAGCGGCGTGACCGACGGCTGCAGGAGCTGCGGTGCGTCGTTGATGGAGGGGCCGTCGAGCGGGTCGAGCGGTGCGTGCAGTTCAATATACCCGTCGTGGCATTTGAAACAGTAGCGATGCATGCCGGCACTATACGAGGAGATATTCCCGGCGGATTCGAACCGATACCGCTCGCCGTTGGTATAGTCGCCGTCGCCGCCGATGCGTACCATGGGATAGGCGATGCCGTCGATGAGCGCTTCCACATACTGCGGCGCGTCGCCGTCGATATCGGTGTAGGTGACCTCGTAGACGAAGTTCGTATCGACGAGCCCGGTGGTCGGCGCAAGCAAGAAGCTATCGAGAACGGGGTCGCGGTTGAGCACCGCAGGGCCGGTGATGGGACCGTGTGACAGTGTGGCGGTGCCGTTGGAGGTATAGAAGGTGTAGTTATGCACGCCGCGCTGGAGATCGCGCGTGTGTGAAAAGGAGACGCCGGTGGCGTTATCGCCCGAACCGGTCATGGTATAGTTGACGCCGTCGATATTGACATAGATGGGGCCCATGTTACTGTTATCGTCGGGGTCGGTGAAGGTGACCGTGTAGGTGAACAGTGTGGTGATATTGCCGTTGAGCGGTGTCACGGTCCCGTTGGAGAGCGTCGGCTCGCGGCCGGAGACGGTGGGGCCGGAGAAGACGCCGAGCGTGGCGCTATCGTCGCCGTCGGTGGCATAGAACCGGTAGCTGTGCGAACCGAGCGAGAGCGTGGTGGTATACTCGAACCGCGCGCCGGAATCGTAATCGCTCTCCAGCGGCGACATATCGTGGTGGACGCCGTCGATGATCACCTCGATATCGGTGGGCGCGTCGTTGTCGAGATCGGTATAAGTGACCTCGTAGGTGAAGAGCGTATCGATATTGCCCAGCGTGGGCGAGACCTCCGCCGCGGAGAGGGTGGGTTTCGCGTTCACATCGGGGCCGGTATGGAGTCCGGTATCGCCGCCGGCGGGCTCGGTGCCGTCGTTCGCGCTGAAGCGGTAGGTATGGCTTCCGCGCGCGAGCGACAGTTCGCGGGTGTAGGTCCAGCCGGTGGTATAATCGCCGGTGCCGGTGCGCACCATGCTATAGGTGGTGGTCTCGTCGATGGTGACATTGACGCAGCTCGGTGCGTCGCCGTCGCCGTCGGAATAGACGACGGAGTAGACGAAGAGCGTGTCGGTGTTGCCCGCCGGGGGCGAGACCGTGCCGCTGGAGAGGTGCGGTGCGGTATTGACCGCGGGGCCGTTCTCCGGCGTGGTGGCGGTGAAATAATGGCCGTCGGCGCCGGTAACGCGATACGCATGAGTGCCGGCGGCGAGCGTGGTGGAATAGGTATACTCCTTCCCGTCGGTCATGTCGCTGTCGCTCGGGTTCGCCTCCGCCATGATATGCGGGGTGCCGTCGAGGAGGAGGATTGGTGCCGCACGCCCGTCGGCATGGACGGCCACATCGTCGAGGTAGATATTATTGCCGTAATCGGAGATGCCAGTGAACGCGATACGGACCTCGGTGGTATGGGACGAGAGGTCGATGGAATGACGGACCCAGCCGTTGTGCGCGGAGACACGCGGGACGGTGCAAAGCGTGCTCCAGCTATTTGGCGCGGTCTCGACCTCGACGAGGATACGATCGTTGGAGGTATCGTAGCCGGTATCGTGGTAGACCCAGAAAGTGAGCGTGGGGTCGGTGGCACCGGTGAGGTCGATGGTATCGGTGATGAGGCGCACCGTCGACCCGGAGTGGGTGGAATAGGAATTGAACTTGGCCATGCTCGTGCCGCCGTGCGGGGTGCACGAGGGGTTGACACCGGCGCTCACCGCGGACCAGCTCGGTGTCTGCATCCCGCCGTTATCGACGAGGAGCGCTTCCTCCCAGTCGTGCGGCGGGAAGGCGGTCTCGAACGAGGTGGTGGCCACGGGCGCGTCGTTGTCGCTATCCGTGTACGTCACGCTGAAGGTATAGGTGTCGTCGGTATTGCCCGCTTCGGGGTCCACCGCGGCGTTGGAGAGCGAGGGCGGCGCGTTGATCGCCGGTCCGTCGAGCGTGCCGCTGTCGGGGTACTGGACGGTGGAGGTCCCGTCGGAGAACTCGAAATAATAATCGTGCGCCGTGGTATGCGAGAGGCCGGTGCGCGAATAGGTGAAGGTCGCGCCTGCGCTATAATCGGGGGTGCTGTCGACCGGCGACATGGTGTGCGCGGTGCCGTCGACGATGACCTGTTTAACGGTAGGTGCGTCGCCGTCGATATCGGTGTAGGTGATATTGTAATAGAACAGCGTCCAGGGTGTGCCGGTGGCGGGCTCGAGCGTGGGCTCGCCGAGCGGTTCGAGCGTCGGGGCGGAGTTGCCGATGCCGGGGCCGGCGAGTTGTGTGGTGGTGACGGTTGAGAACCCGTCGCCGGCGATGAACTGGTAGGTGTAGGTCCCCAGCGGCAGCGTCGTGGAATAGATGTATCGCTCACCATCGGTGTAATCCCCGTCATGATAATTGGCGGGCGGCGAGGTATCCAGCGTCATGGTATGGCGCTCGTCGTTGATCGCAAGCACCGGCGCGGATGTTGTGGGGAGCATGATATCGTCTAGATAGATATTGTACCCGTACTCGCCGATGCCGAGGAAGCCGATGGTGATGGTCTGGGACGCATATGCGGAGAGGTCGAGGGTATGCAGCCGCCACTCGCTCTCGGCTGCGTAGCGATGGAAGGTCGCTTCGTCCGTGGAGCCGACGGGGTCGTAGTTCACGCCGTCGGTGGAGTACTGGACCACGACGCGGTCATCCTTAGTGGACT
>CAZSUE010000155.1:0-3035 GCA_964609045.1 uncultured archaeon
CTCCATTATCCGTTCACCGACGACTCGGCGCTGACCCAAGCCACCCGCAAGCTCTATGCATACGGGCTCAAGATCGAGGATTATGCGCAAAAGCTGAGCTACCCGGTCGATTCCGCCGCCAACCTCATCGCGCAGCTCAAGCACCATGGGCAACCGCTTTTCGCGCGTTTTTTGCCGACACTGTCCGCCGCACCGGTCGTGAAGAAACGCGATATGGGCACAACCGCCAAGAGCGCTGCTGTGGCGACACCCGCTGCACCCTCGACCAAACCGCCCACCGCGACCACCTCCAAACCCACACCCGTAGAGAAGCCCACCTTCACCTTCGCCAATTATAAGTTCGGCGGCAAGAACCGTTTTCTGCGCACCGCGACAATGACGGTGGCGAAACAACCGGCGCGGGCCTACAACCCGCTGATCATTTACGGCGGTGAGAACGCCGGCAAGACCCACCTCCTCCGCGCGATCCAGACCTTCGTCCAACAGACCCGCGCCGAGGCGAAGCTACGGTTCATCGAAGGTGCAGACTTTCAAGATTGTGTCGATCGTCCGGCTACCGAGCTGCTCGACCGGCTCGCAGATGAGCTGGGGCTCCACCGCGCCGATAGTAGTGGTGACATCGATCTCGATGTGGCCGTGATCGACGATTTCGACCGGATCTACTGCCGGCAAGAGCTCTTTGGCGGTATTGTGGCGCTCCTCCATCGCCTCTTCGACGCCGATGCGCAGATCATCCTCGCCATGAGCGAAAAACCGGCGCCGGATTCGCATTTCATGGAGTCGTTCGTCTCGAAATACGAAGGGCGGCTGCTCATCCAGATCAAGCCACAGGACCTCGGCACCAAGATGAACTATATCCGGCGGTTCGCGGAGGAGGAGGGGATTTCCATGAGCAACGAGGTCATCGCGTTCTTTGCAAACAAGATGGAGGGCTATATCGGCGAGGTCAAGCATTTCCTCGAGACCTATATCTCCCGTCTCCCCGCTGGCGAGCCGGCGACCGAGCAGCAGATCCAGCATCTCCTCGAGGTCTTCTCCTCTGTGAGCACCGAACCCGTCGCACCGGCGACCGTACCGCAGGTGGCCGGAGCCGATATTGAGCCGACGCAGAAGCAGAGGCCGAGCCAGACCGCAGCCTCTCCTACAACTACCACTACAACTACAACTAGAGGTGGAACTAGAAGTGGAACTAGAAGTACACCTGCAACGAAAACGGAGACCTCGATTCCCGCGCCGGGGTTAGAAGAACCGAGCGCGCCAACCCGAGCGAGCAGTACCGGCACACCGCGCCAAGGTGCCGCTCCAGACCCACCGCAAGGAGCATTGGGTGCGTTCTCCAAAGCCATCGATCGTGCAGCGGCTCAGACGCAGCAAGAGGCGCGCGAGGCCCCTGCGGCCGAGACAACCACAACCACCGCCGCTGGGTCGCGCCCCCGCTACCGAACGAAGATGCGGATCGAGCCCGGGTTCAGTTATCTTATCGAGGACGAACGCATCGACGATATCCTCCGGCTCTTTACCGAGTTCATGCGCTACGACTACGAAGGGCTTTGTATCACGCGTTCCAACCCGAAACTGCTGCGGCGGAAACATCACTTCGACGCCGAGTCGATATGGCTCACCGACCGTGACAGCTCCAGCGAGCGAACGGTGCCCGCCGCACTGGAGAATATCGCGTTCTATATCCAGCAGTTCATCGCCGAGCATTCCCATACCGTACTCTATATGGACGGGATCGAGTTCCTATTGACCAATAACTCGTTCACTTCGGTGATGCGGTTTTTGCGCCATATCATCGACGAAGTGTCGGAAAAAGAGACGATCTTCCTCCTCTCCGTCTCGCCCGCGGCGATATCGAGCCAGGAACTCAAGATCATCGAGCGGGAAATGGAAGCGATCAAAGAGGTCAATTATTTCTCCCAACCATCCGACTCGGACGACGATGAGCGTGTGATCCTCTATTTTTACGATTACGACGGCGGCCCGTAACGAACGAGAACGAATGATCCCAAGACTCATTGGCGTGGATGGCAAAGATGTTACAGCCCCACTATCGCGAACTCGCCGCTGCATCCATCGTGGCGGCCATCGTCTCACGTTCGCTGGAGGTCGAGAGCTTCCGGTCGCTTGTGAAACGGTATCGCACCTATCTTGACGAACTCGACATCGAGTCACAACTGGATTACCTCGCCTCGGTGCTCATCACCGGTCATCTCGGCGAGCTGAAGATGGATATGTTCAAGCCCTCCTTCATCACCTCTAATATCGAGGCGCTCAAACACCATCTCGTCCACAGCATCGCCCGCCCGATCATCGGCGACGACGAGAAGGGCGCCGTGCTCCTCGCCGATGTCTATCAGGTCTCGAACGCGGACCTCGCCGCCGCACACCTCGCCGCCGCGTATATCGAACAGACAAACGATATCGAGACGCGGGCGCAGATCGCAACCTTTTGGGACGAGATACGCTATGCGTTCACGGTGCGCTCCGATCTCGCCTATATTACCCTACTGCTGTTAACTGGCCATATCCGCGGGATGAAGAATAAGCAGGATTTCTTCGGGCTGCTCGAGAATATGTTCCCGAAGCTGCTCGAGCGGCTTCAGAACGAGCCGTCGCTTATTCCCGATCGGGAGATCGCGTTTCTCGTCGCAGCGTATTGTAAAGGCACCGACACCATCGAATCGACGCGCGAGATCGTGCAGCTCTATACGGATTTTGCGCAGACGATCACATTCAATACGATTGAGGATCGGCTCGCGGCGATACTGCTCACCGGTAAGTTCCAAAAGATGACGCAATACCTCACGATCCGTGATATTCGGAACCTGATCGAAGGGATCACGCAATTGTTCTGAATGTGGAGAAGAAGTGTGAAGTGTGAAGTGTGAAGTGCGAAGTGTGAAGTGCGAAGTGTGAAGTGTGAAGTGCGAAGTGTGAAGTGAGAAGTGTGAAGTGTGAAGTGTGAAGTGTGAAGTGCGAAGTGTGAAGTGTGAAGTGTGAAGTGCGAAGTGTGAAGTGTGAAGTGTGAAGTG
>CAZSUE010000155.1:3135-8700 GCA_964609045.1 uncultured archaeon
GAAGTGTGAAGTGCGAAGTGTGAAGTGTGAAGTGTGAAGTGTGAAGTGTGAAGTGCGAAGTGTGAAGTGCGAAGTGGAAACGGCGAAAATGCGCTCGTTTTCGGCACTTGTAGGGTATAGATTATAGGGTATAGTATATAGGGTGCAGTATATAGTATATAGTATACTGCTTTATGCCCTCCTCACATTAGAAAACTATTATGCGGCCGGGTTGGGCGGGTCGCACGCATTGGCTGAGAAAAGAACGGGAGAACGGGAGAACGGGAGAACGGGAGAACGGCAGAGAGTGGACGTTCGGAACGAAAACGGGAGTATCCGTCGTTAATGGCTTGGCTATACCGAGGGTTCCATCGAGCTGGGACGATGCAAAACGATACGACACAGGTCGGCGGGGGGCATCTCGGGAGCCGCGCATGCCGCTTAGCGCCCGAGCCGCTGGAGCGTCATCAGGGTGACATCGTTCAGTATCTGACGCGGGTAGACCGTCTCGCTCTTGGGGACCATCCCGCGCATCTGGGGGAGCGTACCCACATGCTCGATCAGCGGCGTGTCTTCGTACGCAATGAGGAAATCCTCGATGGCGGACTCGAGCTGATCGTCGGGCTCTTCCAGCGATTCCATGATCGCTTCGAGCAATGTCGAGATCCGATCCGAGTTCTGACGATCGAGATCGGCTAACAGCTCCGGCTGGGAGTTGAGGACACGGATGTATGAATAGAATTTTTGTATGAGCATGGTCTCATCTCATCTCGAACTAGCGCATTATCCTGTGGACCTTTTTCGATGAAGTATGATGCCGTTTCCATGAACGAGCATTCTCATTTGCGTTCGACCATATGGCGATGCGGCATGACGCAGCGGCGGTCCTCTCGCAACCGCAGCGATGTAATGCGAAACGAAATCACTCCGATCCATCGATCAGCGGTCTGTGACGAGCTGGAGCGTTGGATCTGCATATAAAATGAATGAGGCCCAATTTATATCTGTCGGTCTCGTCTCACGAAGATGCCGACGCGCATCGCGCATCGCCTCGCCCAGCGTTGCACCGCCGAGGAGATGCCGGTAGAAGGTCGAAGCGAAGACCGCTGCACTGGTGTCGTAGACCGGCCATGCGGTCCCGATCAGCCCGAGCGCACCACCCAGGATGAACGCGGAGGAGAGCCCCTCGGTATCCGATCCGGTATACGAGGTGCCCGCCTCGTTCATTACCTCCTTACTCGATGAACAGGCGTTGAGGAATACCACTGGCCGCCCCTGCAGCGCACGTTTGACCTCCTGCGCATACAGCCGTCCCTCACCCGCGAGGAGGAGCGCGGACTCGTCCGGTGCGTCGGGTGAGAACACGGCATGACCCGCATAATGGATAATATCGTATCCACCGCTGCGCAGCGCGCCGAGGACATTGACATTATTCGCGTCTTTCCCGACGAGTGCATCGATCGACGCATCCGACTCCAGTCGATCCATGACATACTCGATCTCCTTTTCCGTCGAGGGGAGATCGAGGCGCGGGTTGGCGATAAAGAGGAGCTTCATCGTGCGTGAGCGGTCGAACGGGTTCATCTTCGGCATCTCACGCGAGCGGAGCCGGCGCCCGATCGAATGTTTCATACAGAGGAACTCGTCGTCGTCGTGGAGCAGTTCCCAGAATACCTCGCTGTCGTTGGTTTCGAGGAGGAGCGGCACCGAGTATGCGCGAAGATACTCCTGGAGCCGTGTGGGGAGGAACATCGCGTACATCACGCGGCCATAGCCCTCGAGCTTGTGCTGGAACCGTCGATCGGCGCCTTCGTCGATCCCTGCCCAGAGGATATTTGCGACGGTGGCAAGACGTTCGATCGCCTCGATCACCTCACGCCGCGACCCCGGCGAGACCTTGATGAACTCATAGACCGAGGCCGGCTCCTCGTCGTCGCGGGGGATGCGGAGCCCGACCTCGTATTCCTTCCAGCGCTTCGAGATGACCAACGCCATCTTCCGTACTGGGCGCCGTGTTGAGGCTAGGACCGATCTCAAGGCCGAATCGTCGCCGCCTTCCGTCCCGGTCGTTGCGGCGCCAGCCGTACCCCCCGGTTTCGGCGGCGTCGCGCCCGCCTCTTTTTCCAGCGAAGGAGCCGATGGCTTGTCTGTCGCCGGTCCGGCCTCCGTCTTTGCAGCACCACCACCGCTGGGCGGTCCCGGTTCGCTCGGCTCGTCTTCGGGAAGCGGTTCCAGTTCTGGCAACGCTTCACTGGCAGGTTCCGCTTCATCGCCGGCGTGGTCCTCGCCAGCCGTTTCAGCTCCCGCCTCGGCTCCCGCGTCCTCGGTCGGTTCCGAGAAAACCTCGCTCGGGATCGCTTCGGAGGGAATGACTTCGAGCTTTTTATTGACGATCATCGCCTTCTTAAACATCAAGTTCGCCGTGTTCTTGTGCTCTTCCTCTTTGCTCACCGACCTAACCAGTTTCGAGGCGTCGAGGAATGCGCGTGACGCCTTCAGGAAGAGCCGCTTCGCTTGACGGTATTCGCCCGCCTCTTCCTTCTTGAGCGCGGCACGACGATAGCCGCGCCCTTGAGCGAGCAGTATATTGACCTGCTGTGACTTGGTCATACTGTTCCCTTATCGTGGATCCTTTTCGAGCCTCTCCGCACCACGCCCGTTGTTCAGTACGCGATCAGGCTCGAAACCCGATCGATCCTCGTTCTCATCATTTCAGGGGGATATATCTATCCCATCCTGTTGGCCTAACGCTCGATATCTTCCCCGCCAGCAAATATCTGCTGGATATTGAAATAGATCGGATACATCGTCTCGAAATCGACCCCCGCCACCGGGATGATCGGGTTAAAAAGGCCGATATCCTCCAGTGCGCGAAAGAGATTGAGATTGAACACGGCGTGCGGATTGTCCACTTCGTCACACAGCGAGGCATAGAGCGCTTCAGGGTCCGCGGACCACTTCACGATCTGCTCGATCTGCGACTGTTCCACCAGATCGCTCTTGTTCAAGACCCGTATCATCGGAAGATTGAACCGGAGGGCGATGGTCACGCTCAATAAGAGCTGCGAGATGAACCCGGAGGCGGTGACCGCAACGAACGGGTCGAAAAGATAGACGATGATCGAACGGCTCCGGTCGAACCGGTCGATCACGCGCACGCTCGATTTACGGAACGAAAACAGCTCGATCTGACCGGGCGTATCGAGGAGCACATAATCGGTCTCGAACTTCTCGATGAGGTCGGCGACCTCTCCGGATTTGAGCGCGAGCAAGTCTGCAGCGGCGATCTGAGCACCGTTGGGGCCAAGGTTATACTCTTCCATGACCTCATGGAGCTTGATCTCGTCACGGATGTCGATATCCGGCTGATAACCGAGATACTGCACGCCGGGATCGAAATTGATCGTGATCGCATCGTACCCGGATTGGTGCATCCATTCCTTGAGCGCCGCGGTCAGGGTCGATTTGCCAGCACCAGCTGTGCCGATGAAATAGACATAGATATTCTTCACCATGGTCTCCGCTCTTGGACCATAAGTTCGAGGCTTATAAAGCTACTGCCTCATGCACCGCGCCTGGGAGCGGACGGTGACCGCGTGGGGCGATGACGAACGGAACGGAACCGAAGGAACCGGTAACGGCGACGGCGATGGCGCCCTGCCGATGCCGCATCCGCTACCGCATCCGCGGTAATTTGTTCTGACGATAATCGTGGAGGATCTCTTTGTAATCCTTCCGTGTATATGCGTCGATATCCTTGTATTTCTCACGATCGTAGACATCGGCGCCGATGAGGTCCAACGCTTCGAACGCCCAATTTTTCGTGTCGAGCGTGATGCCACGAACCTTCTGGTCGTATTCCTTGATCATTTCCTTATAGGTCAAAATCGTCGCCATGCGCTGGTCCACGGCGTATTCGAGATTGGTCGAGGGATTGAGCTTCAGTCCCAGCCGATTGACGATGGTCTGGAAAAGGCCCGAATTCTTATCGAAATGCTTGCGGAGGTATTTATCCATTTTCTTGACCTCTTTCCGCACGTATTTCGGCTGATCGTCGAGCCAGAACTCTCGTTTCTTATTCTCGTCTAAAATGAACTTTTCATCTTGCTTCAATTTCTTGGCGCGCTTTTTCGTAAATAGGTCGCGAAGACTGATCTTCGACATTTCACCGATTGCCATCCTATCACACTCATTTTGATGCGGTACAGGTATCGTTTAGCTCTACTGAGCTGTGTTCTACTGAACTGTGAACGCGCGAGCTCCCAAGCACTCGGCGTGAGAAGATGATATTCATATGTGGAGGTGGATGGAAATAAGGAACGGGGACGGGGGAATGGAGCCGATCGCACTGCGGTTCTCTCACGTGGCGGGAGAGAAGAATGCCTCGACGCTATTAATTATTTCTGTTTCTCCCCTCTCACCAGGTGCCGTTCATCTCCATGCTCGCAGCATGTGATCCGTCTCATGATCTCTCTGCGCCGGTCGATCACCGGCGTCCAGCGAACACATCCGCGAGCGGTGCGAGAATTGAAATATTACGCTGCGGCCTCTTCTTCCTCTTCTTCCGGTCGCTCCAGACCGGTGCGATAGAGGTCCCACATATCCTGGAGCTGCTGTTTGAATTCTCGCGCCATGCGAAGGATCATATTGGCGAGCTTGATCAACTCCTCCACATCGTCGAGCTCCTTCTCTTCGGTCTTCCGTAGCTCGTCGTAGCGAGAGAACAGCTCCTCGAAGAGCCCTTGCGCGCGGATCAGATCGGTCTGCTCCTGCCTGACCATGAACAGCTCGTCGTCACGGTCCATGCGCTCGTCTTCGAGTTCCTCGAGATATTCGTCCTTCTCCTCCAAGGTCTCTTCGAAGCGCTCGCGCTCCAGTTCGTACTTTTCGTTCAGTACGTCGAACTGTTCCATGAGCTGGTCGGCGAGTTCTTCGAGCTGGGGGAATGTCTCGCTCATGTGCTTCCTCCCTCGCTCGTTTCAATATCGACATGCATCTGCTTGAGCTTCCTCTTCACGCCTTTCGTCTGGTCCATCAGATCGTCGAGCGCGTCCATCAGCTCCTTGATCCGGACCCAGTCCTTCTTGGTCATGTCCTCGATCTCTTCGATGTTCTCCTCGAGCGTCTCGAGTTTTCCCACCTTGCCTTCGAGGTTCTCGTTCTCTTTTTGTGTCTCGGCGATCTGCCATTTGCGGAGCTTCAATAACCCTTCGAGATCCTCGATCTTTTCCTCACGCTCGGCGAGTGACTGTTCGAACGCCTCGCGGTCAGATCGCATCTCATCATTGGCAGTGGCCAATAATTCTTCTACTTCATGGAGCGTGTTGTGTATCTCCTCAAGAACCTCGCTCATTGCATCACCAACGATCGAAAATGAGCCATGCTTGGTATGCGCATCACTGTATCTATCTACAGTTTAAATAGTTATGGTTTATGGGGGTGCGGGGAGCGGTTAGCGGTGTGCGGTTAGCGGTGTGCGGTTTGCGGTGTGCGGTGTGCGGGGAGCGGTGTGCGGGGAGCGGTGTGCGGTTTGCGGTGTGCGGTGTGCGGTGTGCGGTTAGCGGTTAGCGGTGTGCGGTGTGCGGG
>CAZSUE010000156.1:0-8646 GCA_964609045.1 uncultured archaeon
CGCCCGTGCCGCATACTCCCACTCCGCTTCTGTGGGGAGCCGCAGCTGTGCCGCCTCCAGCGCCGTCTCGGTCGCGCGCACCGCGCGCGGTGAGACGCACCCGTCCATATCGTCACCGACGGATTCGCGGCGACCGGTCACGATCTCGATCTGTGCGTTGGAAAGCGGTTCGGCGGCGAGGAGAAAGGGTGCCACGGCGACCTCGTGAACCGGTCGCATGAAGACGCATTCGGTAATGAGCCACTCGACGAACGAATGTTCCGGATGATCGGTATCGCTGCGGGCTTTTTGGAGTATGTCGGCGCTGCGCTGTGAGAACCCCATCTCGAACGAACCGCCGCAGATGAGGTGGAACTCCGCCCCCGTCTCCGCATGGATAAAGCGCCCGATGCGACCGGCGGCGAAGCGCTCGAGCCCGGCGGGGTCGAACCGGTCCTTGAGCTGCCGGGCGATACGGTCGAGGAGCCCGAGCTGGTCGGACTCAGACCGCGTGAACCATTGATCGCAGGAGAGCTGAGCGAGTAATTCTCGAGCGTCCTTCACCATCACCGTGCTATCGTTATCGTCAGTCATAGGATCACCGTCGATCGAGCGAATTGGCCAAATAGAGGAGGGACGGGGTGAGGTTCTCGCGGCCGTGTTCCGGGACCGTGTTCCGGGACCGTGTTCCGGGACCGTGTTCCGGGACCGTTTCGCCCGTTGGATCCTTCATTTTTCCGTCGCTGGATAGAACGAACCGCAGAACGGGTCGCGCGTCGATCGGTCAGATGCCGCCTCCCGAGCCGGCTGAAGCCGATCGACCCAGAACAGTACCTGTGATGTCTCTGTCGGTTCGCCAGTTATTGGTAGTGGTCGCAGTGGTTTTGAAGGTATGGGTGTCACCGGGCGATGTCATTGACCGCTCTCTGTGTGATCGGTCGGGGTCGAAGCGCGAATGGGCGACTACCTGAACCCAACTTGCTCGTAGCCCGAACAGATCGGGGCACGATCGGGAGACTGCATCGAACTGGTTATTAAGCAGGTCCAAGAGCTTGGAGGGATCTATTTTGACTTGGTAATGAATTGTTGTTGAGATATGATCGGGACATGATCGGGAGATGGTTGGGACATGGTCGGGAGACTGCAAAGAACTGGAAATCCAGCATGTCCAAGAGCTTGGAGGGACCTGTATTGAATTGGTAACGGATTGCCCGCGTCATCCGATCGCTCCTCGATATGATGTAATTTTATCTTGCTCCCGCAGAAACGGTGGCAGAGGCAGCATCGGCGATGGCAGGCGGCGAGGAGTTTCATGGCTTCGGTCTGGTTGAAAGACATGGGATCAGCATATCCATAATCTCGAGTCATCCCCGCAGCATCTTCTTTTAATTTAACCCACTGCCCTCGCCCAAGCGTTGTCATTCGAGCTGAGCTTGTCATTCGAGATGAAACGGGGCCAGCATCACAAGCCGCATCTCTTCTCTATCATACGAAGAAGCTCAAATGAGGTTTAGCTCTTCTCATGGATCAAATCCTCAATTTCAGACATTATGTCTTTGAGGCGGGGAGGTTGTGCTGCCTCGACCTCGTCGGCGTTGGCACAAATATTTCGAAGATCTGTTCGCCTTTCACTTTTCCAATATCAATAGATCTCTTATCGAAGGTCACATGTTTCAGATGCACGATCGAGCTGGCGTCGATAAGAGAATTCAACGCTCGAAAATAGTCGTCTATGTGCAAATCACGACACCCTTCAACGCGTCCAGTTGTTTTTGGGACCTCACGAGCGTCTCCCATTTTCCCGCCCATTCGATATAGTCGACTTCATCCGGCAATTCGCGGCGTGTGAACTTGCGATAGAACTCCGAAGAGGACATTCGATATTTTGCCTCAAACGCGTCCAGATTCCGTTTCGTGCGCTCGTATCCGCGTTCGATCACATCGATCTCTTTTTGAAGCGCAAATTGGAGCAGCGGGATGACGGTTTCCGGGTCCGATGATCGAATGATGACATCTGTCAACGCAACGCACCATGAAATGATCGAGAACGGTCGTATGAAAGGTATCGAAAAGGAAGGAAGGAAGGAAGGAAGGAAGGAAAGATATGGATGGGACTGACGATCTGTGCGTCAAGACGTGATACTGGCGAGTGCGGGAACAGGACCGTCTCCGGGGTGGGTCACGTACTTCGATAACGAGCGGGACGATTACGACGAAATACGGATCAGACCGAAACCGACGGCGATCGTCTGCCCCGTCCTAAGGGTGGTTGAGATCACCGAGGAGGAATGGACGAAGACGGTCCCGCGTCTCATCAAGATCGAGGAGGAGATGGAGGATATCCCGATCGCCGCCAGAAACCTCTTCAATATTGTCACGGACACGGTCCAAGAAGTCAATTTATTTCTACTGGGTTTCACGATCGTTTCGGAGAACCGACCATATGATGCGAAGGCGCGGTATTACTGCGATAGCGCATCGAGGTAGAACGTCGTTCAATTACTCGCTATCACTCGGTATCCAAAAGTCTCGAAATTGAGTGGGGGAGAGGGAGAAAGGATTTATGTGACCAGACCAATATATCCTTGTTACGGAGGGGTAGACCACTGCCGAATCCATTTCAACACTCTAAGTATCATCTCACCGGTGGGTAAAATGCCAACAACAACGATCACGATCGATTCGGATTACCCAACAGAAGTAGCACACGATACCGTTTGCAAGGCGCTTGAACGTGAACGAAAGATCAGCGAAACGATGGTCGAGAAATTTAAGGGTAAATTGCGCACCTTTGAGGAGCAATACCATTTGACATCTGATGAATTCCTCATCAAATTCAACAACGGCCAGCTCGGTGATGACGAGGATTATTTCGAGTGGCTTGCGTATATCAATTATTACGACGATTGGAGACAGAACCTGACCATTCTGAATGGTGTTCAGCGTGCTTGAAGCCCATTTCAAACGGCTTGAGCATACGATCTTTCGATCCCCCGTCCGCATTTCCTCCTCGGTCCATTTGATCAAGGGGAGTGACACGAAAGGGCATATCAAGGGTACGATCGATTATATTGACGGCTCTACGCTCTACTTTTTCGAATATGTTGTCTTTGATGGTACCATCCATCGTGAGACCTACCGGTATCATTGGCAAGCGAATGATGGGGCTCTTATCAAACGCTGGGATAATGCACCGCATCATCCAGAAGTCGATTCATTCCCTAATCATGTTCACCTTGCCGATGGTTCCGTTGATCGGAGCGATCCAATAAATCTTGATGATATTCTTGATGTGGTCCAGAATACAATAGGGACCCTCCCTTGAGCCGTTGATTTCTTGGAGAACGGGTTGCACCCTCTTAATACTGCGCTATGGCTATGCGGGGTGGGCCATGTCGGTCTTCTCCTTTTCACCCGCAGCATCGGCCAACGCTACGCGCGAAAACGAGAATACCGTTCGATTTATCTCAATCGCGATCTACAACTATTTTATGCACACAAATCATTGATTGATTCGATTTCATTGAAATAGTCAATGATCTTTCGCATACTATACTCAACCCTTCAGTTCATCTGAAAGGTTCAATGACCGCTGGGTTGTGTCGACAAGTGCAAACCACTCGAAAAAATTATCATCGTCGCTTCGTTCACCCGCCTCCCATTTCTCAATAAACACCTCTGAACTCATATCATATGTATCTTCATATTCTCGCAAAAGTTGTTGACGATCCTTCAAATGATTTTGAAGTAACGAAGTCTCGCAACTCAGTAATTTATGTAATGTACGTTCGATACCATCGCGATCGATATATTGCGCGATCACTTTACTGAGTAATTCAATCGATGAGTCCATAGAATTCTGCAGAAATGGTCCCTGCGGGCTGCGTCTCTACGAACACTGTGTAACCGTTATCGAATGGAAAAATAGGAATGAGATATGAACGGTTTCGATGACAACTCCTTTTTCCCTCCACCCAAGCGCTGTCATTCGAGACGGATCGGTCCGCGGGAACTGGTATGGCTGCAAAGATCCTATCGGTTTGGACCGACAGACAAAGGAAAAATGCAACGAGGGTTCTGGATCGGTCCCGAGCTTTCGCGTTTAGCATTCTTTTCCATGGAGACGCCCCAACCTAAGCGTTGTCATCCGAACTTGCCTTTAGGAACTACTATTGCGACCGCGATGTCGTTCGAAAATATAGAGCGATCGGCCACCATGCGTAAACGTAAAAGATGAAGATCGACGGTGGACAAACAAATGAGAAAAAGAGAAAAAAAGTGAAAAAAAAAGAGACACCACTCTGTGCGCGTGGCGATGCCATTTGCAAAGAGTAGCGTCGTTATGGGGGAGCGAGAGACGAGAGCGACCGGAGAGTAAACCGCCCCGACCGTCCTACGTCCTGTCTTAGAATTTCCAGGATTTAGGGAAACATGTCGTCTCTAACGCTTCGAGCTTTCGTACTTCTATTTTCATAGTATCACCGTTTGACCACACCGCTATCGGTTGTGGGATACAGCTGGAGCAACTGAGTGATCCCATATAAAGTTTTCATGTAACGTTGCATTGTAGAGGATGTTCATGGGCGAACAGATCACTCACCGCTCGGACCGCGTGGTCCCATTTCGCGCGCCGCCGACGTTGCGTTCTCTTCCACTTTCCCGTCCGATCGTTCCCCGATGTCGCTGATGAGCGACTCCACCGCACGCTCGTCGCGCCGCTTGTGTACAACGAGAACTATCAGGAGCACCGCACCGGCACCACCGGCAAATGCCAGAGCGGCGATGATCGGCCAGTACCGCTCCCCATCGTGCTCATCGGCGCGCTGGGCCGGCTCGTCGTTCGAGGTCGACGGAACGCCCCCGGTTGGTTGCCAGCCCACATCCACCCCTCCTTCGTTATCAGTATCGTCCGATGCATCGTCTTCTCCGTCGTCATCGCCGTTATCGTTATCGTCATCGTCATCGTCATCGTCCCCGTCCGGATCCGAGTTCGAGCCCGAGCCCGGTGAAGTGGGATCGACGATGATCATGACCCGCGCCGTATCGAACGCACCGTCGTCGTCGGTTACTACCAGTCGCACCGGGTATGGCCCCGCATCGTGAACCGTATCGTCGAAAATCGGCCCGAACGCGGTACGATTTCCGAGATACCAAGTATAATTGAGCGTCCCGATATCGCTGGCGGTATCGTTGGCCACCGCCTCCAGCCTCATGGGCGCACCGACGGTCCCGCCGCCGGTGGGCCCGACGATCGCGACGGTCGGTCGTTGATTGGTGACCCCGACGGTTATGCGCCGCGAATCCTTCGCACCGTCGTCGTCGACGACCCAGAGCGTCACGGTATACGATCCTTCCTGTGGGTACCGATGCGTACAATTCGCGCTGGTAGAATTGATCGCGCTCCCGTCGCCGAAGTCCCAACGGTATTCGAGGGTGGGTGCGTCGCAGGCGCTGTCCGTGCTGCCCGTTGCGCTGAACGCGATCTCCTCGTCCTCTACCACCTCGATGGGTACCGCCGAGAGGTGTGCGGTGGGCGGTACATTGACGACGCTGACGAGCACGCTGGCGGTGCCGCTCTCATTGCGGTCGTCGACGCAAATGAGCCGGACGCGGTGGCGCCCCTCCGTCTCGAAGACCAGTTCGGTCTGCTGCCCGTCGTCGGTGATGAGGCGCTGGCCGTCGAAAATCTCCCAGCGGTACGCGACGATCTCACCGTCGGGATCGTTCGACCCGAGCGCGGTGAACTGTGCCCGCACCCCGACCTCGACGACATCCAGGCCATTGATCACCGATTGCGGCGGTTGGTTGTTCACCTCGCAAACGATCGTCGTGCTGGCCACCGCACCGAGGTCGTCGACCACCGTGAGCGTGATGTTATAGCTGCCCGGTTCGGCGTACGCATGCTCCACCACCTGTTCGAGCCCCATGGTCGCGCCGTCGCCGAAGTTCCATTGGTACCCGATGATCACGCCGTCGGGGTCGAGGTTCGCCCCGGCCACGCATCGGACCGGTTCATATGTCCACACCGTATCGGCGCTAAGGGTGAACGTCGCGCGCGGCGGTGCGTTGTACCCGGTTGCGTTGTGCGAATAGACGCGCCACGCCAGCTCTTCGATGGTGCCTGTGACCACTGCCCCCAGCGTCTCGCCGTACAAACAACTCTTGGCAGCGGTGCCTTCGTATGCACGATATTCTTCGGGCGAGAGGATGTACGAGATGAAATCGTTGGCGAGCCCGAAAAGGAACGCCTCGTCGAACCCGATCGCTTCGATGGACGCTTTGAGCGCGAGCCCGACGGACGCGGTCATCTCGCCGGGGATCGTCGCCAGCGCGAGCTCGTTGTTGATCCCGAGCACCGCCGCATGCGTGCTCGCGGGGCATTCCATCGCGGGCGGGACGGGGACCGCGTTGTAATAGATCGGTGCGGGTAACTGGAACTCCCGCCCGACGAGGGTCAGCTCCACGCTGTGGTTCGTGGTACAATTGGCGAGGACGGGCAGCGCCGCATCGGCCACGCGCTCGCCGATCCGTTCACATGCCTCCCATTTATCGTCGCAGAGCCTTTTGGGGGAGGTATCGCCCTCCGCGCCGTTGAAGTAGAGGACGGTGGTATCGTTGCCGAGCCGCCGTTCGAGCACACGCTGGATCGATCCGAGGCAGTCGCCGGAGAAAAGGAGATTGTCCGCACCGAGCATGGTCCCATGCAGCGCGATATTGGCGATCACGGCGAGAGGGTCGCCGTCGAGCGAGTCGATACGAACGAGGCCCAGTTCGGTGTCGATGATATCGCCGGGCCGGTCGCGGTTGCCGGCGATACCCTCCACGGTGGTGGCGCCCCATCCGATCCGCGCCGGTGTCAGCGCGGCGTCGGCCTCGAGCACCGCCTCGCCCACCTTGGCGATGATGCTTTGATAGAGCGGCTCGTCGAAGGGGCCCATTGCGAACTGGACGAAGAGCCGATCGGTGAGCCCGCCGGGGCCGGAATGCGTGTGCGACCCGGCGATGATGATCTGGTCGATGCCCAGCCCCGTCGCCGCGGTGACATGATCGTGGAGATCGCGATGGAACGACCGACTGACGCCGATGGTATCCATCCCGATGAGCGCGACCTTCGTCGCACCGTCGTCGAGGACGAGCGCCTTCGCAAAGAGGCCGTCGTGCACGCCCTCCGACGGCGCGAACACGAGTGGCGGGACCACGGCGCGACCCGAGTACCCACCGAGGATCTTGCCCACGGGCGGCGTGATGTTCACGCGGGCGACGCCGACGCGCAGCCCGCCGCGGACGCCGCGGGTGAGCGGGTCGCGTTCATTCTCATTCATATTTCCATCCGCGTTCTCGGGTCCTGCGTCCGCGGCGTTTGCCGTATATGAACCGAGCGCGATGAACGGACCGCAGCAGAGCAAAAGGACGATCAAGAGAGAAACGAGTTCCCGAGCGCGAACAAAGGTGCTCTTGCGGGAGTTATCGACGCTCTTATGATACAATATGCGGTAACCGTCCATGTCGATCCCGAGCTCCTGACAATGTCGCGGGTGGGTCTCAAGATTGCGGGAGAAGGGTCGGGTGCACTCAACCCGATGGAGTTTCGCCCGGCGTTTCGCGGACCCATTCACCACCCGTGTGAAAGTGTACCGTTACAATGCCGATCGTATCATAAAAAAGCTTGCTAGCGATCGACGGTTCCTCGATGGAACCATCGAGGCATGGCATGGATGGCCGCGAACGAACCACTCGCCATGCTGCACTCCGCGGTCCATGGGCGTTACCGGGGCTTTGGTTGGACCATTTATCGGTCGATCGATCGATCGATCGAGATGGAGATCGAGATCATAGATGGTTAAAGGTGAAGGCGTAATCACGATCTTCGACCAATGTCTCGCTCAGATCATGGGGTGAGCGTTCCTCCACCGTATCAGTATCGGCCGCGTTGAGCCCGATCTGACAGAGTTCGACCACGACGTGGCTGGCTTGACATGCGCCAACAATATCGCAGAGGAGACCGCCGACACGCTCGACGAGGATCATGTATTCGTAGACATCGAGCGAATCGAGATCGAAGCCCAACCGCTCGCATTCGTTCCGGAACAAATGTGCGGCGATGGGCTGGCCAAGCGCGGTTTGAAGAATTCGGATCGCCTCATCGCCAAAGGTGAGTTCTTTGTATTGCATCGTCCCGACCGTCAATAGGTATTGATCTCGTATCGATATTATAAGAAGCTGGAAGAGAACCAGACTGTGGTCCGCTTTTGCACACCGTATTATGAACGAGGTGGGGTGGAGGTATAAAGCTTTCGCCGAAGAGTTGGGACGGTTTGAAAGTATGGGGCGGGTCGGGCGCCGGGTGCGTCCGGGTCATGACGATAGCCGACATCGTCTTCGAAGAAGAATGCAACGCTGAGGACCGGCGGAAAGAGAGCGAATGGTCGGCGTAAGCTCCGATCGCTCTTTGCTCCCATCACCGCTTTCGAGCCATCCGTCAACCCTGTCGATTTACGGATATTTTCAATCCACCGTTCGGTGGAGGGTCGCAACGCGAATCCGGCTCGGGTCTTGGGTTTTAGGTCTCGGATCTCATGTGTTGTTTTCCTTTGGGGTCGGTATCGATCCCGGAGCGACGCACCCTTAGCGGCGATAGCTACTGGGAAAGAAGATGAGGAGCCCGGT
>CAZSUE010000157.1:0-8641 GCA_964609045.1 uncultured archaeon
AATCATGAGCAGCGAGAAGAGGACCGCCACCGCCGCCATAACCGTCACATAGACCGTGGTCGCCGGGAAGATGTCCACCGCACCGCCCACACCGTACGCGACCGCGGCGACGACGATGAAGATGCCCGCCAGTGCGATGAGCGGCGCGAACCGGCGTCGTAGTGCGGCGCGGGCGTTGCCACCCACACGCGGGCGGTACGCTACAAGCGCATCACCGACGAGCGTCCCGACGAGCACGAACGCGAACCATGGGAAGAGCGGATAATAGCCAGTGGCAAGAACACCCTCGAGATACCCGCCGAAGCCGCTTATCTCGTGCGGGTATGTCCAGTAAAATGGAACGGGATATCCGAACGCGGCGCGGAGCGCGGGTGCAAGAACGATGAATGCGAGAACCGCTGCGACCCGGAGTGATCTGGGGAGCCGCAACAGGGCGTAGGCGAGGAGGATGGAGAAGCCGATGCAATGGAGTATCTGCATGGAGAAGAAGCCGTAGAGCTGGTATTCCACGGCGTTGAGGAGATACGCCACCGCGAGCACGGCCACACCACGCCTGACGATGTGCCGACGGATGGATGCGGCGGCGATACCGCGGGCTTTACGGCCAGATACCGAGAGCACGAGACTGACGCCGACGAGGAGAAGGAAGAGCGGCGCGGCGAGACCGCCGAAGAAATGGCCCACAGCGATGAGGGGCGCGTCGTGGTCAAGGTTCGGGATCTGCCACTGGACGAAATGGATCAGCACCATATCGAGGATGGCGACCCCCCGGAGGAGGTCGACGGCGACGACGCGGCGGCCGGTGCGGGGAGGTGCGGAACCATCAGGTGCGGAACCATCAGGTGCGGAACCATCTCGCGAGACTCCAGCGCCCATGAATGCTCAGCACCGCACCGCCGACAGGACTATTGAATCTTTCCGTGACTGTGTGGCTCGCCATGAGACGACGAGGGAGGATGCCGAACACTGGGTGTCGCAGTATTGGAAAACGAGGGGGGGAGGAAAGGATAGGAACGAGAGGGGAAAAACAAAAAAGAAAATAGAAAAAGAAAATAAAAAAAAACAAAAAAGAAAAAAGAGAAAGGTGGAACCGCCCAGTGGGTGCGGGACCCGTCTGGACCGTTCCGGAAAAGCACAGAGTGCCATCGCGTTCGATGATCTTGACCCTTGACCCTACCGCCGCTTCACCTTCTTTTTTGCCGGTTTCGCTTCCTTATCCGACGCCGGTTTCCAATGGGATTCGAACTTCGAACTCTCCCTTTTCTTGTACGACGGCTTATTCGGCGGCTTATTCGGCGGCTCCGATTGAGAGGCAAGCGGATGCTCGGGCACGGCAGATTCCCCTGCGATATCGGCGATCATCTCGCTTTCCGCCGTCTCGCGCTTGATCTCTTCCTCGATCGTGCTCAGCTCGCTCTTCAGCTCCTCCGGCGCGGGGATCTCGCCGAGCACCTTCGTGATCTTGCCCACCTCTTTCTCCAGCTCCTTGAGCGAGCTGACACTCCGTTCGGGGATCGTGCGTCCGCCGCTGATGTACTCGCTGGCGCCTTCGATCAGCTTCGTGACCTCGAACGGGAAGATGATCTTCGTCGCTTTGCCGTCACCCACTTTCTTGAGCGTATCGAGTGAAAGGTAGGTGAGCGCTTTCTGGTCCAGCGCGGCGGCACCGAGCGACATGATGCGTAGCTTCTGCGCGTCACCCTGCGCCTGGAGGATGATCGCGAGCCGCTCGCCTTCCGCCTCGAGGATCTTCGACTGACGGAGACCTTCCGCCGTGAGGATGCGGGACCGCTTGCGCCCCTCGGCCTCGAGGATGGCGCTACGCTTCTGACCGTCGGCGCGGAGGATCGCGGCACGCCGCTCGCGCTCCGCTGCGGTCTGCTCCTCCATGGCTGCTTTGACCGGCCCGACAGGGTCGACCTCGCGGATCTCCACCGCTTCGACCTTGACGCCCCATGCGTCGGTAGCCTCGTCGAGGATGTCGCGGAGATGGGTGTTGATGCGGTCGCGGTTGTAGAGGATCTCATCGAGTTCCATGTCGCCGATGATGGAGCGGAGCGTCGTCTGCGCCAGATAGATCGTCGCCATACGATAGTTCTGCACCTCGAGATAGGCGCGTTTCGGGTCCATGATCCTAATATAGATCACTGCGTCCACATTGGTCGGCGAGTTGTCCTTGGTAATGACCTCTTGTCGCGGCACATCGAGCGTCTGGGTACGCAGATCGAGCTTCACCACCTGCGACACCATCGGCGGGACAATATTGAACCCGGAATTCAGTGTCCGACGGAACTTCCCAAGTACGATCAACAGCCCCTGCTCATACGGCTGGACGATCTTCACCGCCGATATCAACAGCCCCATGACAACGAGTATCCCAAAAATGCCTAGAGCCCATAAGACCCATATTGCTACCATCGTTCATCCCCTCTTACACGTGTTTCAGTTTGTCTAATTCTTTATTCTGTTCGATGATCGTGATTGTCCCCGTTCAACGGTCCACATTTCTATGATAGAGCGATTTGAGTATGCAACGGCCGGAAAGATCACGCTCGTAATGCACATTGCATCCGCCACGAGCCTGTATAGGAAACGAACCATTGCATTGACCTCGCTCTCGCCATGACGATCGTGATGCATCGGTCGAAAACGCGCTCTCAGTCCTCTTCCACGGCTTCGACATGCACATGCACACCCTCGCTCGAGACCACTTCGGCTTTTGTGCCAGCAGGAAGCGTCGTATCCGCTGAGGCGGAATACGATACCGATCCGATCTGGATCTTGCCGCGGGTGGGATGATCGGGGTCGGTGGGCACCCTGATCCGGCCGGTCCTTCCAATGAGTGAGGACCCGACGGTGGTGGTGGGCGCTTCCGGCCGACCGAGACGGCGGTAGAGGAAGATCGTAGCCACTGTAGTGAGCCCGGCCACGACCATGGCGATGATGATACCGTAGACGAAATTGAATATCTCCGGTACCACCATCCCGATGGTGCCGAGGACGATAAGGATCGTACCGGGGATCGCGATGAAGAAGCCCGGGTCGGACAGTTCGACCACGAGAAGGATCGCACCGATGATCACCATCGCCAGCCCGATCATCCACGTACCAGCCGGTCCTTCGTCGGCGGCCGTGGTATTGTTCGCAGCCGTCGCGACAGCACAGAACGTCAGCACCAGCGCGAGCACGATGGCAGAAGAAAGAATGCGTGTTGTCACTCGCCAAACTCTATCCGATAACACGAGTCATACTAATAGCGCGCCCTATATATTAGCGTTTTCCACCCGTATTGACCGATATTGCCGTACAAGAGCGCCTGTTTGTCTGATGATTGAAGGTATAGCAACGAGAGCATCGACGAAGGTGAAAGTCGCGATCAACGCTCGCGAGCGATGTCGAGCACCTCCGCGCGCTCGATGGTGATACCCCAGGGTTTTATGGTCTCCTCGAGCCGCTTGCAAAGGCGATGGGCGAGTTTGTCCTCGCCATAGAGGATCTCCTCCAATTCGAGATCGTTGACGATGGCCCGCAGCGTCATTTACGCATAATCCGCCGGCGCTCGCCGGTAATTCTTGACCTCGAAGTAGACCCGTCGCGGGTCGAAGAGATTGATGTAGAGCGCAAGCTCGATCTCTATTTCGGCATTGTCCGCGGCGAGGAGCGTCCGCGGCGCGACATCCAGCTTCTGGGTACAAAGACCGACCCTCACGATCTTCGATACCAGCGGCGGGACGACATTGAGCCCGGGCTCCAACACCTGCCGGAACCGCCCGAGCACGATCAATAACCCCCGTTCGTGGGGGTGGATAATCTTCATCGCTGCGACCAGCAACCAGGTGATGATCACCATCCCCGCGATGGCCGTCCCCCATAGCACTGATATCTGCATCAGATCGCCAGATAGGCGCCGGATGGAGCATTAAAATATTTGGGTCTATTGCTCGGCATAACAGCCAAAAGCAGTTAAAAAGGGAAGGGGTCGACGATAGCGGTCTAAGAAAGCGAAAAATTGTACCGAAGGGTTGGGTCGAGATGATCGCCGCCGCAAAATTCGGTGAAAGCAGCGAAGAAGGGGTCTGGTCTAACAAAACAAAAGAAAGATAACAAAAGAAAGAAAACAGAAGATAGAGCGCCGCGATAAGCGCTCTATCATTTTGATCATTTCCACTTGCGAACAACCGTAAATCTAATGTCGTTAGGTGCCGGCGGAATAGTCGGTGAGGTACTTGATCTGCTCTTTTGTCAGCGTATCGATCTCGATGTCCATGGTCGCCAGCTTCAGCTCCGCGATCTCCGCATCCTGTTCCTTCGAGATATCGTAGACGCGGTTCTCGAGATCCTCGCCGGTCTCGGCCAGGCGCATCAGCGCCATGAACTGGTTGGCGAAGCTCATATCCATGACCTCGCTGGGATGCCCTTCGGCAGCGGCGAGGTTGACGAGTCGGCCCTTGGCGAGGAGGTAGATCCGCCGTCCGTCGGGGAGCGTGTATTCCTCGTTGGCGCGACGGACCTCGCGCTTGCTCTTTGCCAGCGCTTCGAGGTCGGGAATGCGCAGTTCCACATCGTAATGGCCGGTGTTACAGACGATGGCGCCGTCCTTCATCTGTTCGAAATGGCGGCCGACGATCACATTCTTGACACCGGTGGCGGTGATGAAGATATCGCCGATGGCGGCGGCCTCGTCCATGGTCATGACCTGGAACCCTTCGAGCGTCGCCTTCAATGCGGCGATGGGGTCGACCTCGGTGACGATGACATTCGCGCCGAGCCCTCGCGCACGGAGCGCCGTGCCGCGACCGCAATGTCCGTATCCTGCAACGACGAAATGCTTGCCCGCGATGAGCACGCTGGTGGCGCGCAATATCCCGTCGAGGCTGCTCTGGCCCGTGCCGTACACATTGTCGAAATCCCATTTCGTCTCCGCATCGTTCACCGCGAGGACGGGGTAGAGGAGCTTGCCCGCCTCGCCCATGGCGCGCAGCCGGTGCACGCCGGTGGTGGTCTCCTCGGTGCCGCCGAGGACACTCCCGCAGAGGTCGGGATGGTTGTTATGGAGTGTGAAGATGAGGTCCGCGCCGTCGTCGAGGGTGAGCGTCGGTTCTTGATCGATGGTACGCTCGATGGCCCAATAGAACTCTTCGGTATTCATCCCGTGCCAGGCGTAGATCGATGTATCGGCCGCAACCAGCGCGGCGGCGATATCGTCGTTCGTGCTCAACGGGTTGCACCCCGACCACGACACCTGCGCGCCGGCCGCTTTCAAAGTCTCCACCAGCACGGCGGTCTCCTTCGTCACATGGAGACAGCCGGAGATGCGCATCCCCTCGAGCGGCTTGGTCTTCGAATATTTCTCTCTCAGCGTCATGAGCACCGGCATGCGCGATTCCGCCCAGTCGATCCTTCTCCTACCTTCGTCCGCAAGAGTTTCGTCGGCGATCTTGTATCCTAATGATGAACTCATTGGTATTCCTCCGCGCGTGGCGGGCGAGCGTTTCCCCAACCCCGCCCCGCGATACGCACCCTATTGTGTGATCGCTAATATAGATTCCGTTCGAGATTCACACCGTTTATCCGACTTTTATCGCGCTTCTACGCAATAGCCCGGACATCATACGAGGCTATTTATAGGTGCGCCGCGGTATCACCGGCTATGCGCAAAGGCGTCGACGAGAAGGATCGGGCGATCATTGCGATGCTCAAGAGCGATGGTCGCGCCACCATGCGCGAGATCGCGAAAGCGGTGGGGATGCGCCCGAGCACGGTGCACGACCGCATCAAGCGGATGCAGGAACGCGGCGTGATCAAACGGTTCACCATCAAGGTGGACGACGAACTGCTCGGCGATAAACTCGTTGTCTTCATGCTCGTCTCCGGCACCGCCGATCGGTACCTGAGCGACGATTTCTTCGAACACCCTGCAGTGCGCGCGATCTACGGCATCACCGGCGAATACGATCTCCTCATCAAGCTCAAGTTCGATACCATGCGCTCGTTCAATCGGTTCGTGATCTCCTTTCGCGAACGATACAGCGATCACATCAACAAGACGGTGACGATGGTGCAAACGACCTCGCTGAAGGAAGAATGAAAGGGCCAGGGTGTGGGTCGACGGCAGTCTCGGTATCGTCGGTATCGGGTCTTAGGTCGGGGTATTCTTTTGCCGGGATAGAGCCCCGCGTTGGAACTCGCAGCGATCATACCGACGGCGTGGAGAGCTACCCCTTACCCGGCGAGTTCCGCTCCGCTGTGCCGACCACCGCACTCGCGTCTCGTGGCGCATCCGCGTAATATCCAGACATCTGCGCTTGGCGTGAGAAAGAGCCGAGACCATTGCCGACTCATCGGATCGTAGATAGCATAGCATTGGGACTGAACGCGTCCGTCCATTGAACGCGACTCACCGATTATTGCCGCATCCGAGCGAGCGATTACCGCCGCCGCACGACCATACAACTCCCGGCGCGTTGAGCCGAATTCAACCACACGCCATTCGGAGGTCTACCGACATGAAACTCGGCCCGGCGATTTCGCATACGTCGCCAAACCTCTCGCCGCTGTCCGCCCATCCGTATCCACCCCCGTTCCACGCCATTGAAACCTCCGCACCCCAAACCTATCATACCAGTCCCCAAAATATTATAACAACACAGCAGCATTGCCTCACTATGAAACGGCTCTATCACGAAATGCCAGTTTGCGAGTTGATGAGCCCGGATGTCATAACCGTCGATTACCTGACACCGGTGAACGAAGCCGCCGCGCTCATGGACGAACACAAGATCGGGTCGATGGTCATTACGAAGGACGGCGATCCGGTGGGGTTGATCACCGAGCGCGATGTGACCGAACAGATCGTCGCGGAGAACATCACACCGCACGATCGCACCGTCGCCGAGATCATGAGCTATCCGCTCCATTCGGTCAAGACGAAGGAGAATGTCTATGCTGCCTCGGAGCGGATGTCGAAGGAGAAGATCCGGCGCCTCCTCGTCATCGACGACGGCGACCTCAAAGGCATCATCACGGAATGCGACATCGTTCGATCCGCACCACAACTTTTTTCCACCATCCGTGAAGCGAAGGATGCGCGTTTTCTCGAGGAGTCACAACCGGAAACCATGCGCGGCCGATGCGAGGTCTGTGGCGTCTTCTGCTACGATCTCTACGAGTCCGACGGGCGCTTGATCTGTGAATCCTGCCACGAACAGGAGGAATAGCATCAAGATCGGTGTGAAAGCGCACTGGTCGGATTGCGAGCAGATGTCGACGCTTGCCGATCAGATCGAAGTACACCTCAGCCCCGGCGATCTCGAGCGACACCTCGGTACCGTGGTATCGCGCTTCCGCGCACTGGCACGAACGGGGCGGATCTGTGCGGTGCACGCACCGGAGCAGTATGTGACGAAGGAGGCTGAGAACCCGCAGCTACTCGATCTCGCAGCGGCCAACGAGAGCGTGCGCGCCACCAGTATCGAACGCCTCGAGTCGACGCTCGAACTGGCCGCAGACCTGAACGCCCGCGGTGTGGTCGTCCATCCCGGCGCGATCGTCACGCACGGCGTCGCCGAAGGGGCCGACCGCGATACATATGCACAACGGCTCTCGAGTTCGCTGGAGCGGTTACAAATGTTCAAACGGACCATGCTCAGCTCAAAGGACGCCACGCGTGAAATGGGGGCGGCACCACAGATCTGGCTCGAGAATATGCCATGGTTCTATTTCATCGCGCATACTAACCGCCATATATCGCTCCTCTGTCGTCGCTGCGAGGAGTTTCACACCTATCTCTCAACCATCGACGGCATCGTACTGGACATCTCACACGGCTACTTCGCCACCCGCGCCGGCGGCGAGGAGGAGATCTTCCGCTTCATCGAAGAGCTCGGGCCGATGATCGCGCATATTCATGTCGCAGATTCGAAACTGCCGGACCGCGAGGGCGTCCAGCTCGGCGACGGTGAGCTCGATATCGCCTCCGTCCTTACCGTACTGGCGCCTGCAGCGATCGATGATGCAGGCAGAGAGCGCGGCGACATCGTGGCCATACCGGAGATATGGGGCGGCTTTCGCAACGGTGGCGAAGGGTTCCGTATCGCCATCCAGCGGTTGCGATCGTTGCTCCACCGATGCGGGATCGCCACACCGGACGAGTAAGACGCGAAAAACGGCGAAACAAGACCATAATTCTTAATACCATATTTCTAATACTGGGTCGATACTGAGAAACGAGAGCAGTGGGGGGCCATTTTTGTTTTGCGATACAATTCAAGGACTCGACACCGTATTTAAGACCGATATCTACCAAGGCGCCGTCATCCTCGTCACCGGTCCGCCGGGCAGTTTGAAGACCGGCTTCAGTTACGAGGTGCTTTCGCGCTACCTCGTCGACCGCGACGAGTGCGGCATCTATTTCACGCTCGAGGAGTCGACGGAGAGCCATCTTCGGAACATGCGGAGCCTTGGGATCGATGTCCCGGACAACCTCATCATCTCGGATTATACCGATATCCGGAAACGGTTCGAGAGGAGCGAGAACGATCCGGACTTCCTCCAGATGATCGTCGGGGTGATCGACTTTTTCCGCGAGGAGCATGGCGAGGATTTCACCTGTATGGCGCTCGATTCGCTCGGTGCGCTCTAT
>CAZSUE010000158.1:0-8633 GCA_964609045.1 uncultured archaeon
GCCTCTGCCCCGTCGGGATAAGCGCGAAGGAGCTCTCGCGGAGGCTCGATATCGGAGGAGAGGTCTTCCAGTACTTACTGAGGAGGGCTGGCGCTAGAAAAAGCGGCTATCGATACCCTTCGTATGGCGACACCGCCTGCTGCGGGTAATAGCTCGGTGGCGCGTACGGCGGCTGCTCTTCCTCCATGACATACGAATACGGGTGGACGATGTAGACCTCCTCATCCTGCGGTGTGGAGGGGGGACCACGCCGCGGTTTCCGTTTGCCGAACCGTTTGAAGAACTCGATGGCGCGCAATAGATAGACGAGCATGAAATAGCCGCCCACTGGCACCCAAATGAAGATCGCAGCGGTGAGGAACACCAAATAGAGGAGGACGAAGAAGATACTGGCAAAACTTCCGAGTTCGAGGGTCAATGTGGCCGCGGAGAGGTAATCGGTGAGGAAATGGAGGATGATGGCGGCATGGATGCCGTATCTAAGGAAGAGGTAGCCGAACGCGAGCCCCGCGGCGAAGGTGGGGATCGCCTTCCAGTACCCCCAGCTCCCGATATGCGCGAGCCCGAACACGACCGATGAGATGATGAGGAACGCGACCGCCGGCCCGTCGATCTTGATCTTGCCGCCGAAGATATACCGCAGTGGGTTGGTCTCGACGCGGCCCATGACCGCGTGCACCACGAGGAGGGGGAGTCCGAGCCAGAGGATGCGCGTGACGATCTCCTCGTAGACGGACGCATTGGCCAGTCCATAGAGCATCCTCCATTGCGTCACCCTCTCGCCACCGTCGGAGACCGGCGTTGTGGGTGTTTGTTGGATGTAGCTGATCACGACGATGATGATGGTGAAAAAGAGGATGATGAGCCATGCGAGGATGATATTCTTCGGTGTAAAGAGCATATCGGTCCGCGTCAGTCCGCGTTGTTTTGCCTGCGCTGGGCTTTTGGGCAGCGTCGGGCGCTTGACCGTATAATAGAGCGCATAGATGACGATGGCGCCGACCACGATAGCGAGGCTCCCGGCACGCATCTCGACCATGCTATAGGTGGCGAGGCTGACAAAGAAGGTTGCGAAGAAGAGCTGGAAGATGACATAGATCGGATTGTCGGTAAAGGTCGGCGGCGAAGTGAAATGCCGTACCCGGCGTATGAGCGAGGTGAAGAAATCCCGGCCCTGCCGGATCAATATCATGACGATGGAGGCGATGATCGAAAAGAGGATGAATAGCGACCATCCCATGAACGTCCCCCCGCTGATCGTCCAGGTCTTGTACAGGTACGGCGGCCAAAGCCCGACGAGATAGAGGATACTCGAGCTATTGGCTGCAGCGGGCGGGATGACACCGAGCGCATAGAGGAGCACGATGATGTTCACGATCAATGCGATGGTGATGGCGGTGAACGCGGGCACACCGAAGATCGCCTTCACGATCCGCTGGAAGGTACCCGGTCTCTGTTTCTCGCGGATCGGTTCTGTGGGGAATCGTTGAGGATAGGAGGTCGCACCGTACATCGATGGATAGGGCTGTGGAGCGGACCCGTACTGCCACTGACCCTGACCCTGACTTTGTCCTGGACCCTGACCCTGACCCTGCTGTGGCTGGCCGCTCGGTTGCTGCCGGAAATACGATGGATACGACGGATATTGTGCGGGATGTGCGCCTTGGTCAGACTGCTGTGCCCGCTGATGATAGATGGAATACCCACATCGATAGCATACCGCCGTGTCAGAACTGTTCACGGTATAGCAATATGGGCATGTCCACGACATAGAGGCGGTATAGCCCTAATATTATAATGCTTTTTGGCACCGTTCTCCGACACCGACGGGACAGTCCCAATTCTTCCGAACGCGGAGGCGAGGGTATCGTTATTCTTTGCGCCAGACCGCCGATATTCGGAGATTTCACTTGACCATATGTAATGACTAAATAGAGGTGACGATATGGAGAGTGTTAGCAGCTCCCATCGCCGCCTACACATCTATGTTTTGGAGGTTCTCCTACGAGTTCGGAACTCGCCACCATCATCGAGCACATCAACCGTTTCATGGGCAATATTACATCGGAATTTGTTGCCGTCGAGCTATCGAAGATCGATAAAAAATATGTGAATACGGAGCGCACTGCCAATGGGGTGTACATCACCTTACCGGACGAGCTGCCGTCGCTGCAAAAGGACGAACTCGTCCAGCTCCTCAATAATATCAAAGCGGTCCTCGTACCGATGTTCGGCCCATATTACGCGCGCAAGATTATCAAGCGCATCGAGGGCGAACTCTCCATCAAGGTCGAGGTCTTCGCCTGAACCGCCCGTGCACCGCGTAGTCGATGGCGGTCGGATTAGTATATACTTTTTGCCTGTGTAGTCCTAAAACTTTTTGCCCAAAAGTTCTAAGTAGAAGCTCGTTGCGCGCACCGAGAGAAGGGACGGATGCAAAGTACCCTCCCCTGCCTCCTCTCTCTTGTGGCCCATTGGGCCGCCATCGACGATCGGTTCGTCACATTCGAACTCCACGGACCCGTCCTTCTCCTCCTCCTCCTCCTCCTCCTCGGCGGGTACGGAAGTTCACGGGCGGCGTCCATCGTCGCGACAGATGCAGAAGTCGCCGCTGCCAAGAGCGGCACCGAGTCACGAATCGCACCCACCGTGAACACGATCAGCAGCACTTTTAGCCAGAAAATAGATCCGCGCTCATCCGCTCCCTTCGTCCCTTGTATATGCGATCCATAACTACCGCAAGATCCTACGCCGCTATTTGCCAATAGAATATATCTTTCGTAGCGGCGTTTATGGGTTGATATTATATACTGCCGATCGTTGCCCTTTGTAAGTGATATCGATGTCCTCGAACAATTCCAAGATCATCTCACGACTGTCTCACTGCCTCGTGGACCTGAACCTCGACCGGCATCTCTCCGCCGACCAGATCGTTCAATGGTACGAGCGCTTCGTACCGCCGCGACCGCTCGGGTACCTCCCGTTGATCACGGGGCTCCTCGACGAGGAGCGGACGCAACGCTCGGAGGAGTTGGAGCAGTTGATCGCGCTCCTCTTCGAGCTCCATCGTCGGCACGATGCCGGTGAGGAGGATGGACCGCCCCCTGATGACCGCGCGTCGATCGAGGCCCTATTGAAGGACCATCAGCTCCCGCCACTCGAGTGGGGCTACCACTATCAAGAGGCATTGGATAGGATCGAGGACGGGGATCTCTTCGGCGCCGTGGAGGCGTTCGAGGAGACCTTCCAGCAGCTCCTCCTCGCGGAGACGACCTGGCCGGAGATCTACCAGCTCTATTATAATGCGGGAGTGGCCCATCTCGCCACCGGGGAGGAGCTCCTCGGCGTGAACTGTCTCGAGATCGCCCTCGAACTCAACCCGAACTTCGCCGCGGCAAAGAAGACACTGGATCGGCATGCGGACAGCGGGTTCTTCCCCGCCGTCCAGTCCGGGCTGTTCAAGCAGATGACACAGCTCCTCTGCGATACCTTCGTCCCCGATATTCAAGAGCTCCATCGCGAACTGGCAACAATGTCCGAGAAAGAGATATGCGACCGATTGGCAGGCGTGGGTATCGAGGTGGACCGAGACCGGTTCGTCGAGCTGGCACAGAAGTACGCCGACCCGGGCGATATCGTCGATCTCATCCTCGAACAATACCCCGAGAGGGTGCGCGAAGAGTCCGGGACACTCCTCCATGCGGCCGTGCTTCGGCTTTGGGAGATCTATTGCCCGTCGGAGCCCAATACGCTATTGATCGCCGACACACTCGACGAAGTCGCCGAGTTCATCGAATCCAGTGCGTTGTTCGAAGAACCGCTTGCAGAGGACACACGGACGCGGCTCTTTTATGATTCCATGGAAGAAGTATTGACCGTGGATAAGCCCGGCTTCCTCCAAGGATGGCGCGATAGCGCGGGCTACGCCATCGTCGAACACCAGAGCCTCGTCCACATCCTCTCCACCTTCGCAACGGTGGCCGCGCTCCGGCCGCGCATCCGTGGGCTCCTCGGTCTATTGATGCGTGAGATACCACATCCAGACTGGGAAGCGCTCCGGATCGTGTGTCAATACCACGACGGTGATAGCGATTGGAAAGCGGCCTATCGGGCGCTATCCGACGCCGATCCGACGACATGCTCGTACAGTCTCGAACTGGGTCGGGTCCTCGTGAAGAACGAGAATTGGGAGGCGGCGGTAGAGGTGCTCAAGGACGCGGTGGAGCATATCGAACGGGGTCAACGCAAAGTGAGCGCGGTCGACGACGACCAATGGACCGAGCCGTCCATTCTGGATAGCTACGAGCTCGTATTGGATAAACTGGATCGCTGTTACGAACACCTCGAGATGACCGAAGAGGAGAAGCAATGGCTCGATGCGAAATGGGAGGATCTCTCCACGCGATCCAAAGCGGAGTATGCACAGACACCGCCGGATATCGACGAGGACCTCGTCGAGGAGCTCACCGAGGCGTTCATCAAACAGCAGCTCGATAGCTCCACCGACAGCTACGCGACGGAGTACTATTCATTCCTCTCGCGCTTCGAGATCGATTTCAGTACACCGCCTGCGTAGAACGGACAATGGAATACAAGGTACTATGGGGGACGATGGGGGGACTACGGGATCGGTCAGTGGGGTAGGACCTTCCCACATCACCTCCGCCTAGCCCGGTACATATCGTCACGCGTCCAAATATTCTAGTACTTAGCCTTTCGTGGCAAATGCTATAAACTGGCCCGAATGCCCCTTCGACCCGCTCAGGCACCCTATCGTGGCTGACCGAGAACCCATTTCATATCGGTGCGCGGAGTTCTCGTACTTGGACTTTTCGAGCAAAATAGAAATATGGGTTTGGCTGCGCCCTCGTTCTCGGTCAGCCACTACCCACTTCGTCGACGAGTATGGCCGGTCTGGTATAGTCGATGGTATAGGACCTACGACCTCATCCTACATTTTCATTTCCATTTCCTTTTGCTGAAAGCTATTTACTTTCGTCACCATTTCACACTTCACACTTCACCCTTTACTCATCACACTTCACACTTCACTCGCTCTTTTCGATCCGGATATAGAACCGCATCGTCCCCCCGTCGTCCTCTTCGACGCCGAGGAACTCGTTACCGGTGCGCTTACACCATGCGGGGACATCTGACTTCGAGCCCGGGTCGGTCCCGAGCATCTCCAGTACTTGGCCGCTCTCCATCTTCTTCGCCTTCATCGCCAGCTTTGCAATGGGCATCGGGCATGAAAGGCCGGAACAATCCAGTGTATCGTCGAACTCTCTTTCGTCCATCGTGATACCTCCATTCTACTAATTAATAGTGCAGTCTCGATACGGTCTACGCCGTGAAATTGCAGTTTGCCAAAACTAGCTCACTGCCTTCCGACAATTTTCTGATGATAGAGGAAAATAAAACGCCCCTCGTTCGCCAACTCTGCCTCGCTTCGCTCCTTGCCACGTTGCACTCTCACTTCGTTCGGGTCGTCAAACAAGCGGACATACGGCTCCAGAGCCTGCGGGTCGTTCGCCCAAATTCGAGCTTCGCTCGAACTTCGCATGTCCGCTGGGCGTTTGTAGTTTTATACTGTCATGTCAATGTTCTGTCTTATCAATATTTTTAGTCCGTGCGCGATCCGATCATGCAGTATCCACAATTGGCTCAGAAGGTGGTCACGCTGTCATAGCGCGCCACGAGTGCGGCCACATCCATATTGGCGATGAGGTCGACACCGTCGGCCAGCCGGTCGGGCGTAACCTCGCGTTCATCCATATCCTCCGTTACACAATAGACCGCGCCCTCCAGGGCGAGGATGTCCTCTGTGGCCTCGAGATTCGACGGCATGTCGATATGGTGGCTGCGTTGACCGATCACCGCGTTGTAGACACCGTCGCCCAAAAGGAGGACGTCGGACCGCGCCAGCGCACCTGACGCGATTTGCGAGAGCGCGAACCGGAGTCCTGCGAACGCATCCTCACACCCGTATGGCGGTTCTCGAACAATAGTGAGTATCGATCCGATCATGCTATTACCTCCCCAGGGTGACGATCCGGTCGCTTTTTTCGATATACCCGCTGAAATCGTTGGTCAGGCTTCCGATCGTCGCGCCCTCGATCAGGTCCGCTTGCACGAACCCACGCGCCTCGGCGCAGGTACTACACACGGCGATATTGAGCCCCTTCTCCATAAGCGTTTTGAGGTCGGCACCGAGGTTAGGGAACCGTTTCGGGTTCTGCCCCTTCTTCACCGCGGTGATCGCCTCGCCAAAACAAAAGAGGTTCACACGATAGCCCATCTCCAACCCGTTCTTGATCAGGCGCGTGGCGATGTTCCCCTCACGACACATCATGGCGCCGGAGAGGAGCAGTATCGTGAGCCCTTTCTGCCGCTTTGGTTCTTGCTCCACGCCCGTTTCTGGTCCATCTACCATTCTATCTCGCTCCTCGTGATCTCGATAGCATCTCTAAATTCAAATCTGTCTATAATCCGGATCTAGATCGTGATCGTCGTATCATATTCTTCCATGATCAAGTTCACGGCACGATCGCAATGGATGATCTCCACATCATCGTGCTGGAAATCTTCATACCCACGTGCGGCGAGGTTGTCCTCCACCGCGAAGATCTTGATCTCCTGGTCGATGAGCGCGGTGCGTTTCTCGCTATGCACTGCGTGATAGATCCCGTCCTCTGAGAGCAGTACCGCCTTCTCGGCGTCGCCCGCCAGCGTCTTGATACTGGAAAGGGCGTCGTCTTCGAAGGGCGATTTCAGTAAGAAAAAAAGATACGATCTCATATTCGGCCTCCTCGTTCCAATGTAGTCTCTTCGTCGTCCGTCCGTGATCGATGGGCAGTCATACTTTCCGTGCTGCTCTGTTGCGCGCTGATGCATACAGTGTGCAGCGGCGATAAGAGTTATATAGTTGCGGATATATAGCTTTTATGGTGTCACACACCGCCAGCCACGGGTCGGGTTCCTCATGTCCACCATCGATATCAACGAACTCCCGCACAAGATCGAGTGTCACGATCTCCTCGAATGCCTCTTCAATCTCAATCCGCTCGAGATCCGCGTCTATCTGCTTCTCCAGCGCGAGGGGCCGTTGGAGACGAACGCAGTGGCGGCGAGGATCGACAAGAACCGTTCCACCGCCTATCGATGCTTACGCCAGCTAGTGAGTTGCGGGATCGCGTATAAAAAGAAGGAGACGCTTCCCCGCGGCGGCTACACCCATTGCTATCATGTGCTCCCCGCCGGGGAGGTACGCAATATCATGCGCAAACAGGTCTTGGAATGGATGGGGCGTATGCAAGCGGCCATCGATCTCTTCTTGCAGGAAGAGTGGGTCGCCGCCGACGAAGAGGAATGACTCCCGACCGCGGAACCATATTGTCCAACCCCTCTCACTCGGCCCTGTCGTGCGCGTTGATGGCAACAGCGCGAAACTTCCCTAACGGTTCGCGCCCATTATGGTTCGCCCGGCGCCCGTCGTGGGAGCGATCCGATCGAAGGCTCGTCGGTGGGCAGTTAACGATGTGAGCGATCGCGTCACCGAACTGAACTGAACTGAACTGAACTGAACTGAACTGAACTGAACTGAAGTACGCAAGTGCAATACCCCCTCTCGATCGAGGTGTATCAAATGGCAAAGAACGCAGCATTCGTCGTCAACGGCTCCGATCCCGTGAACATCTACCCCCGCCTTCGTGCTCGGCTCCGCCGCCGCGTCCATGGCCGATGAGGTCTCGATATTTTTCTGCCCCGCCGGCGCGCCCGCGCTCGGGAAGCGAGAAAGGGGTGCTGGAAGGGATCGAACAAAAAGGCATGCCCCCGATGAAAGAACTGCTTGGAGTGATCAAGGAGTTCGACGGGACGGTCTACCTCTGCGAGCGGGCGCTTCCCGCCAAAGAGCTTACCGAGGACGAATTGCGTGACGATATCGAGACCGTCGGCGCCGCCACCTTCTACGCCCACATCCACGACGCGCAGGTCACCTTCTCGTTCTGATCCGATCTCTTCGAAGCGCGCGAAACCGTTCTTCGCCACCGTACACGATCTGATCAATGTCCACGATGCGTCTACCCGGAAAGGCTGAGCTCGAAAGAGATATTGCGGCGTTCGAACTGTGCTTCGATCCGGCCTGTCCCCAGTGCGGCAGGTCGAACGCCGCGCTCGCGGTCACCAGGGTGACGCTCCGATGCTGGTTCCGCTACATCTTCAAGAACGCGGTGGGGTGCCACCTCCCGAAGTACCTCGTCGCGTACGCATGTCGGTATAACTACCGGCACCGCCGCGAGCAGCTCTTCGGGCGGGTGCTCGGGGCGATGGTCGATAAGGCGCCGTTTAGCTACCACGAGCAAGTGCATGGCGAAAGATCGCCGCTCGCGCGGCGGCGTGCGCGAGCAACAACGACATTTGGCATTTGATGAGTGACGAAGGCGAGCTAGCCGCATGGGTCAGCCGCTATTTTTGTTCCATCCATGAGCGTGAGCGCTATCCAGATCGACTTTGCGCGCGATTTCGCCGCGTCGGCTTCGGCCTCTTTCGGTGCATGCGCCGCTCGTGCTCGGGCCGTTCGCGGAGGTGATATGTGCCGCTTGTGGTCGGCGCATAATAGACGAGGTGGGCCG
>CAZSUE010000159.1:0-8631 GCA_964609045.1 uncultured archaeon
CCGATGGTTGCAAGAACGGTGAAAACAATATGACCGTTGTGCATGTGGAGATCATTCATTGGCGCACCCCCTCATCGAGATCAATACCAGTATCAATATCAGTATCAATATCAGTATCAATATCAATATCGGCATCTGCATCTCGATCCGCATCGACCTCTTGCATTGGTTCGATCGCTTCGATCTCTTCGTTGCCATCAAGGGTGCCCAGCGGCGCGTCGTCGTCGTATTCGTCATAATCGTCATAATCGTCGTGCGCGTAGTCGTCCGCGTAGTCGTCCGCGTAGTCGTCCGCGTCCCAATCCGTTTCTTCCGTTGGTTCCAATACTTGATCCTCTGGCATCTCGAGTGGTTCATCGAATTCATCCCATCCTTCTTCGTCGAGGGGTTGTAGTTCTTGGATCTCCGCTGCATCGAGGGACGCATCGAACTCGTCCCACCCTTCTTCCTCCAACAGCTCCAATTCGTCAGATGGCGGTGCATCGAGCGGCGCATCGAGCGACGCATCGAACTCGTCCCACTCCGGCTCATCTCTCGCGAAGGGGCCGATCTCTTCTTCGAGCGGCTCGGACGGTTCATCTTCGACGGCACCGAGTTCTTCGTTTGTGGGTCCGAGTGGTTCTTCCTCCTCGAGGGGATCAAATGCTTCTTGCTCCGGCTCCGGCGTCGCTTCCGTTGCGGCGGCTGCGTCTCCGGCGGATACCGATAGCGATTTCGATAGCTGCTCGGGGCCGGAACCGTCACCTTCATCGGGCGTATGGCGCCGGAGCATCCGCATGAGGAGGAGCGTGCCGACGATGATAAGGACGATAATGAGGATAATGAGGACGAGGTTCGTCCGCAGGAGGCTTGGCGGGTATTTTTCGAAGGTGATCGTTGTCTCTGTGGCCGCGTCGATATCGTAGGTATCGTCGGCATCGAGGTCGACTTCGGTCAATAGATAGGTATTCTCGTACGCTGTGGTAATGTGGTAGCGTCCCGCGGGGAGGAGGAAGGTGGTACGACCGTCGGATCCGGTCTCGTTCTGGAGGGCGAGATCGAGATCGGTATCGTCACCGACCAGTCTGCAGTTGACATTCGCATCAGCCAGCGGCGCACCGTCGCGATCCACCACTTTGATGGTGAGGTCGTAGACCGAGAGGACCATGTCGATGGAGCGGTCGGCTTCGAAAGTAGCCGTCTCGGTACCGACATTCACACCGGCCCAACCGGTGGCGAGATGATACTCGCCAAAGGGTAACCGAAGCTCCAGTGTGCCGGCCCCATCGGTCGGTTGGGTGGCGCGCAGCGAAGAACGGTTCGTGCTCGTGACCCGGCACTGGACGTCGGAGAGTATCCGTTGGTGCCCGTCGTAGGAGCGTAGCTCGAGATAGCCGACAGCAAGATCGAGGTCGAGTTCTCTGCTCGAATCGAACGCGATGCTCGATCTATTCACGATCACATCGCGCCAGTAGGTGGTAAGATGATAGCGTTGTGCGGGAAGGCGTAGCTCGAGGGACGATGCGGAAAGATTCACCATTGCGATCTCGCGGTCGGACTCGGTGTGGATGATGGTGGTGGCGTTGACGGGTCGATCGCGGCTATCGTGGCTGCTGAGTGCGAGGTAATGGATGGCGAGTGCGAGATCTGACGAGTGCTCCGCTTCCACGCTCCATTGGCGTTCGGCGACGCGCACACCACGCCAGTCGACGCGGGCGCGGATCGTCGTTGCGGGAAGGTTCATGGCGAGAGGATGGGTACGGGTCTCGCCCGCCCATACGACGACGCCGGTGGAGGCGACGGAAAGCTCGACCCATGCCTCTTCGACGAGGATGCCGCGGTCGTCGACGGGCGAGAGCTGTGTCCAGAAGATCGAACAGTTGAGGGGGCGTGTCTGCGACGAGCGGAGCGTCAATGTCCAATGCCCCACTTCGACCCCGAGCCAGGTCGCAGTGATATCATAGCTCGCGCCGGGGAGTCGATGGACGGCGGTGGTCCCGTTCTGGGTGGCGATGGTGGCTCCATGTTCATTTTCACTTTCACCGACGGCGAGGGAGAGCGCGGCGCTCTCGACGATCTGTGCGCGGCTATCGATCGCGGAGAGGGTAAGATAATAGACGGCGAGATCGAGTTCGAGCTCGCGGTCAGCGTCGATCTCGAGCGGCGCATCGTAGACCGTGGTCGCCGACCATTTTCCGGTGAGGGTATAGTTCGCCTGCGGAAGCCGGAGGGTGAGGGTCCCGTCCGCGCCGCTCATACGCGTGACCGTCTGCTCTCGGTCTTCGCGCTGGAAGGTAAGTTCTGCATCGGCCACCGGCATGGCGTGGTCGTCCCGTGCATGGAGGGTGAGATGATAGACGGTACAGTTCAATATGACGGCGCCGCTTTGGATGGCGTCGAGCTGCGCATCATAGACGGATATCGATTCCCACATGACCGTTGCGGTGTAGGTACCGAGGGGGAGGCGTGCGGTGACCGCGCCATGGTCATCGGCGACATCGTCCCAATGGATGGCCCGTGTCGGGTCGCTCACCGATACGATGGCGCCGGGGAGCGCCTGATGGCGGGAATCAATAGATTGGAGTGTAAGATAATAGACCGCGGCGGTGAGTTGTCGTGCTATGTCGCCGGTGCTATTCGAAAGCTCGACGGGTGTGGGTGAAACGACCTCGGTCTGTTCCCAGCGTGCGGTCAGCATATAGTTCCCGTGCGGCAATCGGAATCTGGTTATACCGCTCTGGTTTGTAGTGCGTGCATCGATACGCGATCGGGTGGCGGTATCGGTCATGGTCACCAACGCATATGCGAGCGGTTCGCCCATGTCATCGACGAGCGAGAGGTCGAGGTAAAATACCGCAGCGGAGAGGGCGTGATCCTCACTGGCGTTCACGATGTGATCGACCGCTTCGTAGACGGTCACCCCGAGCCATTGGACGGCGATGGTATAGGGGAATTCGGGGTTACCGGGGACACGGAAGACGACGGTGCCGTTGTGTGGTGTGGTACGCGCTTCGAAGACGTCATCGTCCGTATCGGATATGAGGGAGAGGGTGACGGTGGCCTCCTCGAGCGGGGCGGCGCGTGAATCTATTGCAGTATAGCGAAGATAATAGACCGCACAGGGGAGTGCGAGTGTGTGTGATGTATCGAGGTGTGTGGTGGTATTGGCCACTTCGACCCCGCGATATCGGATGATGAGCCGATAATGCTCTGTTGGGAGTCGCAACACCGCTTCCCCGGAGCCGTTCGTTTCCTCTTGCAGGAACGCGGTGCCGTTATGGTACGGCTCGACGGGAGCCCCGACCAGCGCTTCACCCTTATCGTCGTGCGCTTCAATGGTGAGATAATATACGGAAGTAGAGAGTATGGGCGCGCTATCTGTCGTAAGATCGATAGTGGAGTGATAGACGGGTAGACCTTCCCAGTGGACGGTCAGGTCATAGTTGGCGCCGGCGAGACGAAACTGCGCGAACCCGTCGGCGTCGGTGGTCGCCGTGAGGTGGGAACCCGACGCGTGCGCGATATCGATCTGTGCATCGTTCATCGCGACGGCGGCGTCGTCGACGACGGTGGGCTCGAAGTACCAAACGCTGGTGGTGATGGCGATGGTGCCGGAAGAGTCGAGGGTGAAGTCTGCATTATCGTAAACCCGTAACCCCCGCCATGTAATGATGAGGCGGTAGGTGGCGCCGGGGAGGCGAAACGATGCGTTGCCGCTGGTAGCGGTGGTGGCCGATGCCGCGATAGATCCGGCGTCCGGGTCTTCGAAGATGATCTCGGCATTCGCAATGGGAGCGGCGCGCGAATCGAGGACACGGAGAAGCGGGTGATAGACGGTGCAATTCACAATGAGCGTACGGTCGCCGTCGAGCTGGTGGGTGGTACGGTTCACCACGATATCGCGCCATGTGACGGTGAGATGGAGCTGGGTGGCGGGGAGGCGGAAGCTGGTATTGCCCGTATCGTCCGTGGCTGCGGTGAGGTATGTACTCGACGGTTGGAGCCGGATCTGTGCGGTGGCGTCCTCGAGCGGTCGCGACTCATCGTCGACGAGGGCGAGCGAGAGGATATGGACCGCGCAGTCTATTGCGAGTGGGGTTGGGTCATCGAGGAGATACTGGACGGTTGCGACCTCGACTGCGAGCCATTGGACGGTGATCGTATAGGTTCCGGCTGGAAATCGTCCCGAGGCGTTGCCACTGCCATCGGTGGCGAGGTTCTCGAACGCGGTGTCCAGTTCGCTATGGTGCAGCGTAACGCGGGCATCTGCGAGGGGGGCCATTGCGGCGTCAACGGTCGTGATGTTGAACTGATAGACCGCGCAGTGGATGGTGGTCGTCGGGTGGGTCGCGTTCAGCTCGATGACCCGATCGGCGACGGTCACACCGCGCCATTGGACCTCGATCCGGTACGTACTTGCGGCGAGCGTGGTGGTGACCGCGCCCGTGGCGTTACTGGTCCGTGCATCGACGGGGTCGTCGGTGGCGTGGGAGGAGAGGAGGCAGTTCGCGCCGGCAAGCGGCGCGTCGGCGTCGTCGCGCAATTGAATGGTCGCCGTGAATATCGCGCATCGGATGGTGAGGTTGGCGCCGCTGGTGATCTGCATAGTACTATCATTGACCGGGATGCCATGCCAATATGCCCGAAGCTCCACATGACCCTGGGTCAACTGTACGACCACGGTGCCGTTGGTATCGGTGACACCGGAATCGAGCACCGACCCGTCCTGGGCGAGGAGGAGCATGAGGATATTTGGTAATTGCGCGTCGCGCTCATCGACGGCGGTGATGTTCACGCCGTAGACGCCGCATTGGAATTCGAGGTCCGTCTCGCGCTTGATCAGCAGTGTCCCCTCGTAGACGCTCATCCCGCGCCAGAGGACGGTAAAGGAATAATTTCCCGCCGGGATACGGTCGGCGACGCCGCCCGTGGCGTTGGAGATCTGAGATAGGACGAGGTTGCCGGTGGTTAGGTTCTCCACACTGAGCAGCGCGCCGGCGAGCGCGCCGCCGGATGAGTCCACTATATCGATATCGAGGTCGTAAACCGCGGATGAGAGCGTGTAATCGCGGTTGTCGTCGATGGCGACCGTTTGGTCACAGACGATGACATCCTGCCAAACGACGGTGAAGCTATAGTTGCCCGCGCTCGTATCGTACAGTTCGACCCTTCCGTATTGGTCGGCGCGCCGACCGGCGGGGTCGAAGCTGCCGTTGGGATGGTGCATGAAGAGCGTTGCGTTGGCGATGGGGCGGGAGGCGTTGTCGGTGATGACGATGGCGGCGTCATAGACGCTGGTGGCGAGGGTGAGCGGTGTGGTGTGAGTATAATTCCGATCGATAAGGATAGTTTGTTGGTAGACGACGAGCGACTGCCAGGAGACGGTGAATCGGTATGTGTTGGCGGTGAGGCTGAGATTGGCGCCGCCCGTGGCGTTGGTCTCGACATGGGCGTGCGTGACGGTGCCGGCGGTCACGGTGATGGGGGCATGCTCGAGCGGCTGTGTGCTCGAATCGGTCACGAGCATATTGACATAGAGAGGTTGACCGATGTAGAATTGGCCGGTGACGAACTCGAGGTGCCCGCCCCAGGAGGGGTCATCGGGATAGACCTGATGGTAAAGGAGCCCGGTCTGGTCCACGGCGGTGACGGTAATATTATACTGGCCGGTGAGCGCGCCGGTGGCGTTCCATAGGTATGTGTATCGTATCCAATACCCATCGGGATCGATCTCGAGCGGTTGCATCGGCGCATGGTCGAGGAGCGTTTCGCCGGTGGGCGACTGGAGCGTGATATTGACCAAGGCGATGTCGTTTTTCCCTAACGGGTCGGTGAGGTTGGCGACGATGGAAATATTGGTGTCGGCGTTGAAATCGGTCTGCTCCTCTCCGGCGTCGTCGTAGGTCATAAGGTTCTCGATGGTGAGATGGTCGGCGCTCGTTACCGTGCAGAGGGCGGGGTAGGACGCGTTGCCCCAGTAGAAATGGTAGACATTACCGGTACCGTAATTGCCCGACCAATCGAACTCGATCAATATCCGTGAGGAGGGCGAGAAGGTATAGTCGCTCGTGGCGTTGATATAGTATGGATTGACACCCGCTTTCAACGCTGTGGCCTCCGTATTGAAGGAACGCGTGGCAGTGGCCGCCGTACCGACCACGACGTTGGTGGCGTTGATTTCTTTGAGCGAGAATGTTGCGGTACCCTGTTTATTCGTCCCGTCGGCGGCGGCGTAGAAGCGGAAATAGATGCTGCCGTTGATCGAGAACGGGGCGGTGAGCGGTGGGTCGAGGTAATAATTGAGCGCAACATCGGGATCGCCGGTGGCGTTGGCGAGATGGATGCCCGAATCCGGGAATGTGGTATTGGCCCGGTACTCGTTATCTTCAAGCCCGATGGCGATGGGCTCGCCGCTGAGATAGAGGTCGAGGGACTGCTCACCCGCCATGCGGGTTCCAGATTCTCGGGTGATGGCCGGTTCGGCGGCACTGGCACTGGCTGTGTGGCTGAAGAAGAGGGCGGTGAGGAAGATGACGATCAGCGCGATGAGGGCGGTGAAAAGGAGTATGTGTAAGCTTGCATGGGAACGAACGCCGCATCTCTTATTGAGGGGAGGGTTTTGGTTCTTTTGGTTCTTTCGGTTCTCGTCGCGTCCTCGGGTTCTCGATCTATATACTCCAGTAGTAGTGCGGGCGGTGATCGTTTTCATGGGTATCCTCTCGTTGGGTCATGAGATGAGGGGGCTGGGGCCTCGGGAATCGGTTTGGGTCATCCACCCCCCGATCCATTTCATTTATCAATTTCTATCTGAAATGTCGCCGTCAGGTATCTCGCGAAGAAGGAATTCCTTTCGTTCGGCGGTACTTCCGCGATACTCGAGCGAATCATCTGGAATGGAATTGGAACGCAATTGGAATGTGATCTTGTATGGGGTCATCAATACGGTCTCGAAGGGTCACCATCACCATGGCTCATGTACGGTCATTCGTATGGAACGATAGATTGCATGCACGCAATGGCAGGGGGGGGTGGAATTATTTCCGCCCGCCATCGTTCTGTTCTGTTTTGTTCTGTTGCGCCGTATCTCTCATACTATTGAAAAAGGGAGCGGTGGATGGGGCTGAGTGTAGTATATATCGGGCTCAACCGCCATCCCGTCTCCCGCCTCCCGCCGGTTGGCTCCGGCCGGTTGGCTCCCGGTGGTGTTTGGTTTTGGTACTCGTTACTTCCCTTCGCCGCGTCGTCGAGAGAGCGCCAGTACGGCGACGAAGAGCGCGATGACGGCGCCGAGCATGGAGAGGGTTGGGGCGGTGCTCTCGGAGGTCTCTTTTTCGCCCGCTTCGAAGGTGAGTTCGCGCGCGGAGAATTCGGGTATATAGACCACGGCATGATAGCTGCCGTTCTCCTCGTGGAGATAGTATCGACCCTGGGGCCCGGTGGCGTTGAAGACCTCATCGGGCGTCTCGGCATGCTGGAGGCGTTCACCGTCGAGTCGTACACGCAAATTTTCGAGGGTGGCGTTCTCAAGCGTTCCGTTGGAGAGTGTGACCGCCACACTTTTACCCGCGTGTTCCTCGCTCTCCACACGGATCCGCACTTGCTCGCGTTGGATCGACGCTACTTCCATGTGTACTCTTCCGCGGTATGCGAAGTTTTCGACGAGGTGCGACCCGTTGGCGGTGGCGATGTCCAGTTCGCTATCGATCCGTCCGTTCATGACGGCGTGGGCGTATTTTGCGCGGTACGCCCGGGGACCCTCACCACCGTGGGGAACGACCATGAGCTTGACTTGCGATGCGTTCTGAAGCGTGATCGCGACGGTGGACCCGTCGATCGTCACCGTATTATTACCGGCATGCAGCATGATGCGAAAGGGGAGCCCGGTAATGGCGTAGGTGGTCATACTGTTGCCGACCGGCTCGAGCGTGCCGTTGGCGAGGGTGAAGATGACGCTGAGGTTGGTATCTGTATCGGCGTCGGGTGGGGTGCGCTCCTCGGCGATGATCTGGACCATTGCCGTTGGGTTGTTGTGGACGATCACACGGGTCGCGGTCCCGTTCATCTGGAAAGTGGCACCGCGGACCATCGGCGCATCTTCTTCGGTGTCGTTCACGATCCGGATAGAATCCATGATGCGGACCGGTTCGTTTTTCGTATAGGTGTAGTTCTCCAGTGTGGCATTATGGAGTTCGAAGGAGACGAAGCGTCCCGAGACATTGGATCCGTCGACGTCGAAGAGCCCGAACATGCCTGCGCGTTCGGCGTGACGAGCGGGGGCCTGTGCGTGGGGTCCGGGGCCGTTGTCTGGACCGTTGCCGGGTGTGTCGTCAGGACCGTTTCCCGGGCCGCCAGGGGTATCCTCGGGAACATTCTCTTGCGCTGCGCCAAATCCAATTACCGATCCTGCGAACATAGCAGCGATCGTCGCAAGCGCGAACATGGTGATGATCGTTGTGCGGTAGTGTGTGCTCATTCTTTCACATCCATTTCCTTTTTCGTTTTTTTAATTTTTTCCGCGAGATCGGCCATCGGTCCCATTCGGGTGGCGATGATCGTTATGTAGGAGTCGACCGAATTTGTCTCGAAATATGATTGTGTTCGGTGCTTATAACTGGGTTATGGTGCAATCGTTTAACATTCGTGCAATCGTCT
>CAZSUE010000160.1:0-5779 GCA_964609045.1 uncultured archaeon
TCCGCCCTCCGCCACCCGCCCATAGCTTCAAATAGACCGATCGACCCATCACCTCCCATAGACACGGAGCCATGGATCCATGCTCGAATTCTTGCTCCTCCTCGCACCGATCTTCTTCGCCGGCGTTCTCCGCGGCAGCAGCATCTGCACCGCGGTCTGCGCATCGGGTCTTTTCTCGCTCATTGCCGCGCGCAAGCGGCGCACACGCGAGGCGGCGAAGCTCGCCATCCTCTTCAACCTCCCCCGGATCGGGCTGCTCGCGGCGCTCGGAGCGGTGGTCGGCTATATCAGCTACACCTTCATCGTATCGGCGCCGTGGTTCGAACAGCTCGTGATGCGGCTCGGCCAATTCAGCTATCTCATCTTCGGGCTCATCATGCTCATTGTCGGTCTCGTCCTCTATGCGCGGACCGCAGATGCGCGTGCATCGTTGGACGCGGATGACGCGCCGCGGGGGCCAGATAGGACGACCGCGTGCGGAGCCGACACAGCGCAGGAGAGTTGTGCGCGTTGCTCCAGCAAGTATTGCGCGACCAGAACGGACGGCACGGGAACGGGTACCGACATACCGCCGGAGCATGATCGAGCGGCTGATGGAACGAGCTCGCGCCAACGCTGGTACCAACGTCTTTTTCCCACCACACGTACGCGTCGCGAGAGCACGCTCGTTCTCATCTGGGGCGCGCTCGCCGGTACCGCATGCATGGCGAAGGTGTCGGTCCTCGGCGTGGAACTCCCCGCGTTCGCCATCTTCATGGCCTCATTCGGTGCGAACTCGTTCATCGCCGCCCTCTACGGCACGCTCGCCATGGCGGTGTTCGGACTCGGATCGTCGCTGCCGATCATCGTCCTCGCCACCATTGGCGGCGCGCTCGTCCAGCGCATCGGGACCACGCGACGGCTCCTCGCCATCCGCACCATGGGCGCGGTGGTGATGATCATGATCGGGCTCCTCCTCATCTATCTCTCCGCCAACGGGCTCCGCATGGTCGGATGAACCATCTGCAGTGCCACCCACGCCAATACCCGCACACCCGGACCCACACTTGAACCCACACCCGGACCCACACTTGAACCCACACCCGAACTCATACCCGGACCTGGACCCGGATCTGGATCTGGATCTGGATCTGGATCTGGACCGCCCAGCGGCGGGTTAATTATATTATATAGGTCCATATGGTTCACTCCACCTGTTCAGTCCCATCCATCTATCCTCCACTCATTGCATAACTTCTTTCAGGTGAACGATTTGGATTCGACAGAAGTGCTCATCATCGGTGGCGGTGCCACGGGGATCGGCCTGGCAAGAGATCTTGCGCTCCGCGGTGTGGATACCACGCTTATCGAGCGTGGCGATCTCGCGTCCGGCACGAGCGGAAGGAACCACGGGCTCCTCCACAGCGGCGGACGGTATGTGGTCAAGGATCCGCACTCCGCCCGGCAATGCATCGCAGAGAACCGCGTGCTCAAAGATATCGCATCCCATACCATCGACCCCTGCGGCGGGATGTTCGTGCTCCCCGAAGGGAGCGACCCCGCATTCTACCGCCGGTTCATGGAGGGCTGTCGGGAGTGCGGCGTGCCTGCAGAGGAGATCGATACTGCCAAAGCGCTGCGGCTCGAACCCGCGCTGAACCCCGCACTGGAGCATGCGGTGCTCGTGCCCGACGGCGCCGTGGACCCGTTCCAGCTCATCCTCGCCAACGCACTGGATGCCGAGCGGCACGGCGCTCGCGTCGCCTCATACCATCGCGTCACCGGCTTCGGGCTCGATCGCGACGCCGAGCGCATCGACACGGTGTCGATCGAGCGCCGCAACGGCACGAAGGAACGGCTCAAACCCGAGCTCGTGATCAATGTCTCCGGCCCATGGGCGGGGAAAGTCGCCGCGCTCGCCGGTGTGGACATCCCGGTCCAGCCCAGCGCCGGCGCACTCCTCATCGCCGCTCGGCGGCTGGTATCACGGGTAATAAACCATATGCGCGTCCCGTCGGACGGCGATATCATCGTTCCGCATCATACCACCAGCCTCCTCGGGACCACCTCGCGTACCGTCAGCGACCCCGACGAGACCACCGTCACGCCGGGCGATGTGCGACTGATCATCGACGAGACCGCGCGGCTCGTACCCGCGGTGCGGAAGGTGCGGTTGATCCGCGCCTTTGCGGGCGTGCGCCCACTCGTTGCGCTTGCGCCCACCGAGGACGGGCGTGCGTTGAGCCGCGGGTTCCAGATCATCGAGCATCGCGAGAAGGGCGGTAACGCAGCGCCGCTTCCGGGCCCCGAGAACCTAATGAGTGTGATCGGTGGCAAGCTCACCACCTATCGTCTCATCGCGGAGCGCTGCGCGGACCGCATCTGCGAGCTGCTCGGGGTGCGCGCACGCTGCGTCACCGCTGAGGAGCCGCTTCCCGGCGAAAGCGACCCGGGCGCGCTCGCCAACCACGAACCTGGCGCAGTCGGGCTCTACCCCACTACCGGTGCACGTGTCCAGGCGCGCTTCGGCACCCTCGCGCAAGAGATCTTTGGGTCCGAACCACCGTCCACTGCAAACACTGCAGATCATCGTCCGCACATCCTTTGCGAGTGCGAGAATGTGACCACCAACGAAGTGCGCTGGTCGGTACGATCCACCGGCGCACACACACTGGCCGATATCCTTCGCCGGACCCGTGCGGGGATGGGAACATGTCAGGGCGGTCGCTGCGCTGCGGAGATCGTCGCATATCTCGTCGAGGAGGGCGTCTACGAGGCGCCTGCGGCGCTGGATGAGCTGCGATCGTTCATGCACGAGCGCTATAAAGGCATCCGCCCGGTCATGAGGGGCGAGCAGTTGCGACAGGAACGGTTCATCGAGGCGATCTATGCCGGTGTGGGGAACATGGACCGGCTTTGCGCAGATTCGGCCCATGGTCCCACTGCCAACAGCGAGGAGGTGAGCGAGGATGAGTGAACGCGATCATCAGCGGGGTTCCATCGCGCCCATCGAGAGCGATCTCCTCGTCATCGGCGGCGGCGCGGCGGGGCTCCTCGCCGCGACCGCTGCAGCAGATACGGGCGCCAGTGTCGCGCTCGTTGCAGGCGGTGCGGGCGCCACCGCGTTCGGGACCGGGTGCGTCGATATCCTCGGGTATATCCCGCCGACCGCGCCTGAGAACGAGGGATACGAACGCGGCGTTGAGGCGCACCCTCCGCTGGAGCCCATGGCACCGCTGGAGAAGCGCATGGAAGCGCTGATCGCGCGCTATCCGGACCATCCCTATGCGCGACTTGCGGCGACAGGCAAAGAGGAGCCGCGTTCGGCGCTGGAGGCGGCGCTGGAGCTGTTTCGCACGGCGATGCGCGACGCAGGTTACACCGCCGACGCATGGGCGTATACCGGTGATGCGGACTCGATCCAGTGGCTCCCTACCCCATTGGGCACCTGGCGCCCCACCGCACTGGCGCCGCGCTACCTCGCCGCAGGGGGCGCCGATCGACCGTTAAAGGGAACGCTCCTCATCGGTGTCGAGGGGTATCGTAAATATAGCGCGCCGTACGTCGCTGGCTGTCTCGCCGCAACACGACGCCAGCTCGTGCCCCCCATGGTCTACCAGCACCTCGGGGCGGCTGAGGTGACGGCTTCGATCGCGAGCGCCACGGTGACGCTCGAGCCACTGGTGCGGTCGCTTAACCCACATTGGCGCGAGATCGACATCGCGCTCCTCGATGAGACCCATTTCCACAATTTCTGCGCGCGATGCGCCGCGCGCGTCGCGTACCACGGCGCCGAGCGTATGGGCATCCCGAGTGTCTTTGGCCCCAAGCGGTACGCAGAGCGCATGGCCGCGCTCGAGGAGGCGGTAGAATGCGAGCTGTTCGAGATCGCGCTCCCGCTCAGCGGTGCCGGCGAACGGTTCCAACAAGCGCTCCTCGCCGCGGCCAAAGCAACGGGCGTGCAGATCATCGACGGGTACCGCGCCAGGCGTGCGCTCATCGACGCCGATGGACGATGTTCGGGCGTGGTGATCGGTTCCAACCTCGCACAGCGAGAGTGTCGCGCCGCCGCGATCGTCATCGCCACTGGCGATATCGTCACCCGCGGTGCGGTCTGGGACGGCGACCGCTGGCGCGAGCCGCTCTTCTCGCTTCCGCTCATGGGCGGATATGACAACCTCGATGGCGCCACTGCCACCGACCCACATGGGCCGTTCCCGCTCTCCGGTCACCCGGTCCATCGGCTCGGTGTTCGCGTCGATACCATGTTGCGGCCGGTGAGCGGCACTGGCGAGCTGTGCCATCCGAACATCTTCGTTGCCGGTGCGCTCCTCGGAGGATACGACTACGCCCATGAGAAGTCCGGGCTGGGGGTGGCGCTGGCCACTGGCTACCGTGCAGGAGAGAACGCGGTGGAGGTGGTCTGAATGGGCGAAGACCGGGATCGAGAACGGGAGCGCATTGCGTTCGACCCGCAGAAGCTCGCCGAGCTGGACCGCTGTATCCGGTGCGGCACCTGTATCGCGCAATGTCCAGTGGTGCGTGCGATCTCCACCAGCGATGTCCCCGGCCCACGCGGGGCGGTGATGGAGGCGCTCCGCGCACCGCACGAGCTGGGCGCGCTCCGCGAGCTGAGCCGGTACTGCACCACCTGCGGCGCATGTCAGAACGCCTGTCCGTCGGATATTTCGATCCCGCTCCTCAATATCGCGCTGCGCGGTGCGGTATACGACCCCGAAAAGCTGCCGAAAGGGCACCGCCAGCTCGTCGAGAACCTCCGCACCTACCAACGCGCGGTCCGGCCGTATTCCGACCCGGAGTACGAGGCGAAACTCAAGAAACTCGGTCACACCGGCGAGGTGCGTACCGCACGGAGCGTCGCGGCGCAAGAGGGCGGGGAAGAGGGCGGCTCCGACGAGCTCGAGCGGGGTGGGACGCGGTCGGTGATCTATTTTCCGGGCTGTATCTCGAGCGAGCGGCTTCTCGGCATCCCCATCGCGGTGATACGGTTGCTGGAACGAGCGGGGGTCGAACTTACGATCCCCGAGGATTGGGTCTGCTGCGGCAGCCCGGTGTGCAAGATCGGTGACGAAGAGCTCGCCGACGAGCTCTTTGCGGCGAACAGCGCAGCGTTCGACGCGGTAGGGACCACGACCGTGGTGACCTCATGCGCGGGGTGCACCGCGCATCTGCGCGAACGGTTCGAAGCTGAAAAAGAGGAAGGCGCAGTGACCGAGACCTCCACTGAGGGTGAGGGGAATGGTGCGGACGAAAACGAGGACGAAAACGAGGACGGGAACGAGGACGAGGACGAGGACGAGGACGAAAACGAGGATGAGTGTCGCGTGATGCATCTGCTCGAGTATCTCTACGAATGCGTCGGCGTCGACGCACTCAGCTTCCGGCCGCTTACCGACGACGAGCCGCGACGGGTCACACTTCATCATCCATGCCATCTCGCACGGGCAGTGGGACCGCATGTCATGGAATACGCCGCCGCGTTCCTGCAAAGGATACCCGGTATCGAGCTCGTGGAGATGGACGAACCCGGTCGGTGCTGCGGCGGCGGTGGCGGGCTCCTTTCCGCACTGCCGTCTGTGGCTGCCAAGATGCGGGGGACGGTGCTGGAGGACGCGCTCGCGGCCGGTGCAGAGCTGATCGTCGACCCCTGTCCGTTTTGCGTGCTCAACCTCGGTCAGGGTGTGATCCAGCATGAGCTCGGCGAGCGGTTACAGGTACGCGAGTTCGCGTCCTATCTCGCGAAGCATTTGAAGGGAAGAGGGGAGGCCACTGGGGACTC
>CAZSUE010000160.1:5789-8624 GCA_964609045.1 uncultured archaeon
GGGGACTCGGGGATAGGGATTGGGGCCACCCCACCCGCCAATGGGTAGGGAAGCCACTGGGGGTTGGGGCCGCCCCCCGCCCGCCAATGGGTAGGGAAGCCACTGGGGGTTGGGGGTTGGGGCCGCCCCACGCCCACCAATGAGTGAGGAAGCCACTGGGGGTTAGGAGTTGGGGAATGGGCCGCCCCGCCCGCCAATGGGTAGGGAAGCCACTGGGGGCTGGGGGTTAGGGAATGGGGAATGGGGAATGGGGCCACCCCACCCGCCAATGAGTGAGGAGTGGGCTGGGGAGTAGGCAATGGGGCTGACGCAACCGCCAATATATGAGGAAGAGACTGTGGGGTAGGGAATACACGCCCTAAGCCTCCCGTTTGAGACTGACCGGGGACGAGGGCGCAACCAGAGCAGTATATATGGTTTTCCCAGAAAGTCTATGTATTAGAACATCTAGCAGCCGCTACAAAATAGCTTATCGCTCAGTCTCATTTACCATGTACATAAATGGTTTATCGTTCGGGCTGGCGTATATTGGAAACTGGTGGGGTCCGGTAACCCCAAACCCGAAACCTTAACCCCCGGGCCCCTGTTTTTCATATCAATTCAACTACGCTGCATTTGCGGTTGCGGTCACCGTGACCGGCGCGGTCTCGCTGGCCACGGCGGGGTTGTACATATCGTATGCACGCACCCCTTGGATCGTCCCACGCACCGGCGAATTCGCGATCAGATGATAGCTGAACCGGAGCGTCTGGCCGCGCGCGACCCCTTCGAGATAGACGACGAGCTGACGGTCGGAGCGCTCGTAATAATCGATCACACCGTCATAAACGAGCATGTCGAAATCTGCGGTCTCGAACGAGAACCCCACCGGCGCGCGGAGGTCGACGAGCACCATGCGCACCTCTTCCGCAGAGCCGTTATAGGTGATGGCCACATCGGCGGTGATGTGGTCGTCCACGGCGATAGTAGTGCTATCGTAGCTGATATCGAGCGAAAGCGCGCGCGGTCGCTCCTCGCCGACGACCGACCATGGGAGGTACTGTTCGGCGAGGAGCTGATAGACGACGAGCCCCGCTCCCCGTGATTCGAGCCGCACGGCGGTCTGCGACGTGGTGGCTTCGGACGTATCCAGATATGGTGTGAGATCGACGAGCTGGGTGATATCGCGGTTCGACTCTGTAATGGTCACGGTGCGGACCGTATGGTTGCCAACGACGATATCGACGGTCATCTCTTCGAGCGGCACCGCGCCGAAACTATTGAGCGCTTGGAACGCCACCACCGTATCCTGCGTGGAGAAGAATCCACCGAGGTCGCTGCGTTGGGCGAGGAGGAACGAGACCGCGGATCGCGTCAGCGAATGATGTCCGCCGTGCTTCTCCAGCGCCATGATCGCATACGCAGTCGTCTCGATGGTATGGCCGCTCACGCCGCGATACGAGCGCACGCCCGCGGTGTCGTGGTTCGAGTACATATTCGTGCCAGATTCCCAGTAGGTGTTCCCATCATCGTCCGTTTGTTGCAGCCCGACGAGTTGCTCGGCGATATCGGTCCGCAGTTGGCTGTCTGCACCGGCGTCCTCGAGCGCGATGAGCGCCACGGAGAGCGTGTAGGGGTCGTCCCAGTTCGCGTCCTCGCGGATCGTCGTTCCGAGATAGCCGACAGCGTCGCTGATCGTGCTGGATGAGGGTGGGTAGCCGGAATAGAGGAGCGCGCGGGTGATATAGGCCGTGGTCGCCGTTTTCTTGGACTGGAGGATCGGGTTGGTCGTCTCGTAGAGGCCCCATTCGGGGAAGCCAAACGACCCGTCCTCCGCCTGCTGCGCGGCGAGCCAGCGTTGCATATCGTCGATGATCGCGCGGTCGACGGTGAACCCGGCGTCGAGTGCGTCCTGGAAAGTGATCAGCCCCCAAGATGTAAGCCAAGGATGCACATCGCGATCGGACGGGAACCAGACGATCCCGCGCCCCTCACTGCTGGTGCTCTCCTTCAGGTACATCAGCTCGTGCTGGATGCCCTGGGTGACAATGGTCTCGAACTCGAGCATCTGTTCGGTGGTGGGGTCGGCGGCGAGGATGTTCTGGTAGGCGAGGATATCGATGCTGAGCGTGGACATGCTTTGCTCGCCGCAGCCGGTGACGAAATGGATGAACCCGTCGGCACCGTCGAGGAGTACCGATCCCATCCCGCCCTGGATCTTGAGCCACGCGTTCTCGGAATAGGGCACACGGCGCGCGTCGAAGCTGATATTGTACGATGCGGAGGCGTTATCGGTCAGCTCGCCGTTCTCGATGTGCGGTACGCGTTTGCCGTTGGGTACGACACGGAGCGGACGGATGACGCGGTCGATGCGCTCGCCGTTATCGCCCTCGAGTCCGAGCCGGTGCTCGCCGACGCGGGTGGCGTCGATGACGAACTCGACGGAGGCCACGCTCGACGCATCGATCTCGAGCTCTTTAGTCGCCGCACCGTCGAGGCTGTACCAATCGTAATTTTCCTCGTTCTCGAGCGTGACCGCGACGGTGCGCGGGATATCGTCGTAGTTATAGACGAGCGCCTTGAGCGGGAACCGGTCACCGCGGACCGCCTCCACCGGGAGGTCCGGTTCGACGAAGAACGGCTTGAACACGGTGAGGTTCGCGGTTGCGGTCCCGATCTCGCCGTCGGTGCTGGATGTGATGGCGTCCACCGCCCAGCTGGTGATGGAATCGGGCGTGGTCAGCTCGAGCGTGGCACGGCCCTCTGCGTCGGTGACGATGAGCGGGGCCCAGTGCCAGGTCTCGGGGAAGAACTGCCGCGGCCGGTCGCGGGTGGAGCTTTCCGTGGCGCCGCCCT
>CAZSUE010000161.1:0-7713 GCA_964609045.1 uncultured archaeon
GTGTGAGTGTGAGTGTGAGTGTGAGTGTGAGTGTGAGTGTGAGTGTGAGTGTGAGTGTGAGCGTAGCTTCAAATAGCTCCGCACCCAATTAAGGACGAGACCGGACATGGTCCACACCCATTATCGGGGTTGAAACGAGCTGAAACAATGACCGAGGAGGAACTTTCGCCCAACGCACGGCGGGTCTTGGCAGCACGGTATCTTCAAAAGGACGAACGGGGCGCACTTGCGGAGACCCCTGCCGAGATGTTCCAACGTGTCGCCCGTCATATTGCGGCGGTGAACGATCGTTACGGGGATCGGAGCGTTGAGGCGGACGAACGGGCGTTCTATCGCATGATGCGCGATCTCGATTTCCTCCCCAACTCGCCGACGCTCATGAACGCCGGTACCGACCTCGGCCAGCTCGCTGTCTGTTTCGTGCTACCCATCGAGGATTCGCTGGTTAGTATCTACGAGACATTGAAGAATACCGCACTGATCCATCAAAGCGGTGGTGGAACGGGGTTCTCATTCTCCAGGCTCCGCCCCAAGGGTGACCGTGTGCGTGAAACCGAGGGTGTCGCATCCGGCCCGGTATCGTTCATGCGCGTGTATGATGCCAGTACGGAAGCGATCAAACAGGGCGGTCGTCGACGCGGTGCGAACATGGCTGTCCTCTCCGTGGATCATCCCGACATATGTGCATTCATCACTTCGAAGCTCGACCCCGAGGCGCTTGCGAACTTCAATATCTCCGTGGCCATCGATGATGATTTCATGGACGCCGTCGCGAACGGGGATGACTATGCGCTGATCAACCCACGGACCAATGCGACCACCGACCGTGTCGACGCGGCAGAGCTCTTCGATGTGATCTGTGTGGCCGCTCATCGTGCCAGCGAACCGGGCGTGCTCTTCCTCGACGGCGTCAATGCGGACAATCCCACGCCGGAGCAGGGTGCGATCGAGAGTACCAACCCGTGCGGTGAGCAGCCGTTATTGCCATACGAAGCCTGTATCCTTGGCTCCATCAACCTCAGCCATTTCCTTCTCAATAATGATACTGATGCTGCTACTGGTACTGATGCTGATACTGATGCTGGTACCGGTTCGGCGAGCACGGCGCGGGCGAGGATCGATTATCGCCGACTGGGGGCGACGATCGAAACGGCGGTACGGTTCCTCGATAACGCCATCGATGCCAGCGTCTTTCCGGTCGACGCGATCACGACGATGGTCCGCAAGAATCGGAAGATCGGTCTCGGGGTCATGGGCTTCGCCGACCTCCTCGTGAAGCTCCGGATCCCGTACGACAGCCCTCAGGCGCTTCAGCTCGGTCATGAGGTGATGCATTTCATCACGGATCGTGCCCGAGCGGCATCAGCAACGATCGCCGAGACACGGGGCGCGTTTTTTGCCTTTGGGTCGAGTATCTACGCCGACGGGGCGCCTTTGCGCAACGCCACCTGCACCACGGTTGCTCCCACCGGTACGATCCGCATCATCGCGGGCTGTTCCAGCGGTATCGAGCCGCTCTATGCGCTCTCCTATACCCGTGAGGCACTGGACGGTGAAACGCTCGTGGAGCTGAACCGGGATTTCGTGGATATCGCACACCGGCGTGGCTTCTTTTTTGAGGACCTTATCGAAAAGGTGAGGGGGGGCGCGAGCATCCAGCAACTGCGGGCGGTGCCGGAGGATGTCCGGCGGGTGTTCGCCACCTCACTCGATATCGCGCCCAAATGGCATGTACGGGTCCAGGCCGTCTTCCAGCACCACACCGACAACGCGGTCTCGAAGACGATCAATCTCCCGGAAACGGCGAGCGTGGAGGAGGTGCGGAGTGCGTTCCTCCTCGCCTACGAACTCGGATGTAAAGGGATCACCATCTACCGCCAGGGAACGCGAAAGGATCAGGTCATGCGCATTCAGACTGAGACCGGCACAATGGAGGGCGAAGAAGCGGGTTCCGATGGAGAGGGTGCTGACGGCGAAGGGGGAGCCGGAAAGCCGCGGCCGAGTTCGAGGGTATGTGGGCAGTGCGATTGAGGTGACTTTGAGTCGAGCGGTTCCGGTCCATCAGATCATTTCATGGTACAATTTGCACTGGTTTGCAGTGCCGCCGCTGCCGAACGGGGGCCGATCGTATCCGAGGTTTCCCTTTAGAGATCGAAGATAGCGAGAGCGGTCTACTTCTCACTCGATTTTCACGCGTACCCCGGTCCGACCGGCTCGACATCGTATTGGCTCGGGTCGGGTTGCGGATACTCCACCGTCCAGATCGAGGACCATGCCGCGGAGTCAGTGGCGAAAGTTTCGTCTTCGTCACCGCTACCCGAGACCGAAAGCGACCCGCTGCGCGAGTCCTCGATCCAGACCTCGACCCCCGCATCCTCGTCGATATAGGCGAGATACTGCATATTCGCGGTCCAAGTGATCGGCTGTGTCGAATTCGGATCGTCGTCGTGGTCGGCGTAGTAATAGACGCGTATCTTGTAGGTGCCGTAGAGCCACGGATCGTTCGTTGGCGCATTGGGGAGGGTCATCCCTTCAGTGGCGTAGTAATGTTCCGGCCCGTACCCGTTGGTGTTGTCCATATCGAGGTACGGCGTTTCCGACCCTGCGCGCCCCATATTGCCATAATAGATGTGCCGCCCGTCGGTACCGTTCAATGTGGGCTCGAGGATATGGAGGTCGACATCCGATCGATCTTGACCCCAGGTGAGTGTGACGGTGATCGCCGAGCGCTCCGCCGTGCAGTTTATCGTCTCGCGGAGGAACCCCGCCCAACGGGTGAGACCGTTGGAATTGGTGGCGAGGATGAAGAACTGGTTCTCGCCCTTTTCCAGCGGTATCTCGGAGTCGAACTCGCCCTCGGTGGCGCCGTCCGCCCATGTTACTGGCAGCTTGTATTTCTTGCTATTGAGATAGAGCATGATATAATTCAATTCCCAGTACTTTGTCTTTTCTTCGTTCGCCCATGCGCGCTCCACCGTGCCGGTGAGCCTGATCTTGCTATCGAAGCTGTCGCGGACGCCGTCGTCGTCGGTATCCACTGGCGTAGCGCCCTTCGGCGTGCTGTCCTCGTCGGTCAACTCGATCTTGGGGAAGAAATAATCGCCCTCGAACTTCTTTTTCGCCGATTGGTACAGATCCTCATACATGTTCGCCGGGCTGACGATCTTGCTGCTGGCGTGATAGAAGATATTGTACTTCCGCGCATTATCGCCCGCGTTCTGGCCCGAATTGTAACTTTGGGTGAACCCGTCGGCGAGGGTGAACGGTATCTGGCGCACCTCGTCGTCGGGGGTGGTCCCTGGATAGTTCGGGTCGTAGACATTAAAGGTACCACCGGAATAACGGTAGACGAGGATGGCGTGGCCACCGGAATGCCAATTGCCGAATATATCGCGCGTTCGCAGCCCCATTAATTGCGGCTCGCCGCTCACGCGCATGCCGTGGAGGATGGAGAGTGAGACATTCCTCGACCGTCGTGCCGCATCGATCTTTTCATTGTTCGACAATGAGCTCCAGATGCCCGGGGTGAGGAACGCCTGTGCGCGCGATACGAACTGGATCGCCGTACCGTCGTCGCGCCATTTCTCGGGGTCACCCTCGATATATTCATCGTAGAGGTCGCCCGCAGTCGCTTTCTTGTGCTGGAAATACCATTTTGCGAGTGAGGTCATCCCGAGGCAGTTCCCGCCCGAGGTGAGGTACGACCCCCAGTTCGGGATGAACCAGCCATCCTCCTTCGGCTTGAAGCCCGAGTCGATGGTATAATCGGTTCCGAGTATCTCGTTGATCGCAAGCGCGACCTTGATGGGTAGGAAGTTCGAGAAGGAGCGCGTGGCGAACGAGAGCGTATGCGCGGTGGCATCGTGACCGAGGTATCCCAGCGCGTCGAGCGTGCTCGTCGCCGGATCGTAGAGGTAGTAAAAGACCGGCTCGGTGTCGAAATCGATCGTTGGATCGTATGGGAGCGTGACCTTTACGAGCTCATCGAAACTCTTGTAGACGTTCCAGTCCTCGGAACCGTTTGTCGTGATCGTGATCAGTTTGCCCGCGACGCTGGCACCGTCGGGCAAGCCCTGGATGTCCTCCACATCTGCGTACTCGATCTCGAAGTTGACAGTTTCTTCGGTCGCTCCCGCCGGGACCTCGATAGCAAGCCCGTTCAGCGGGCTGCTCTGGTCTTCGACCGTAATATTCCCGCCGTTGGTGGCGATATTCCCGGTTGTTGCCGTCGAGCGGTTCGACGCGGTGATCGCCACTTGATTCTCCGGTACGGTAACGGTGTCCAGATCGCCTCCTGGCGCGTCGTCCGCTTGTGGGAGTATGAGTACGGCCGCGAGGATGATGATCGCGACGGTGGCGATGACGCCGAAGATGACGATGCCGCGTTTTTTTCGAGTGCGAGCCGGAGATGGGGAGTGAGATGGCGGTGGTGGTGCAGTGAGTTGGTGCACCGGAGGTGTAGGTGGTGCGGTTGCGGTTGGTGATGGTGATGGTGTGGGTGACGGTGATGGAGGTGATGGAGGTGGCGGTGAATGCATGGTAGGACCCGTTGTGGGCGGTGATGGTGGCGGTGGTGAATCCGCGTTTGGTGCATCGGTCGGTCGCGGCGGCGGTGAATCCGCGTTTGGTGCATCGGTTGGCGGCGGCGGTGAATCCGCGGCCGGTGCATCGGTCGGGGGTAGTGGCAGTGACGACGATCGCGATCCATCTTGCGGCATATTCTCCCTCGGTGATCGTACATTTCAATCGAACAATTATCAATGAAAAGCGGCGCGGGGTGATGGCAAGGGCCGCTGAAATGGAAGGTGAACTCTTCGTGTGGGGGTTATCAGTTCTTCCATCGATACCGGCCCGGCGATGAAAATGATGTCGCCGAAAGGCGTGGTTTCCTGTTGGCCAGCGAGTGAAGGTCTGGATGGACGATCGCGCATATATAATAATTACGCTTCAGCGTGAGGAAATTCACTTCCAGTTATCGCGTTCGCCGCCCTTGGCGCCGGGCGCGGTCGCGGAGCCAGCCGTTCACCTCATCGCAGCTCACCGGTATCGCGAACCCGTCGCTGAGATTGCGCAGGCTCGCGAGGTGATATTTCTCGTCCGAGGACGCGGTTCCATCCACAGTGAAATAGACGACGAAATCGCGCATGAACCCATCGCGTGCGGTGGTCTCGCAACAGAGATGGGTCATGACGCCGGTAACCACCAAGGCGGTCACCTCGCGCGTACGAAGCCACTCCTCGAGATCGGTGTTGAGGAAGGCGCTATACCGTGTTTTGCGTATCACGCGTTCGTCGCCGTGGATGTGCGATCGTGAGCGAAGTTCGGGGATGATCTCCGATACCGCGCTTTCGTCGCGGATCACATCGGCCCACCAATGCCCCAGTATGCCGGTCTCTTCACCTTCGAGGAAGGCATGGCGCGTGAAGACGACCGGCATGCGCTGGCTCCGGAAGAGGTTGACCACGCCCTTGACATTCGCGACTATGGCGCGCGATGCGGGGAGGTACGCCGGTGCGCCTGGCTCGGCAAAATAGCGCTGCATGTCGATGACGAGGAGCGCAGGGCGGTGCTTCGCGAACGGGAACCGTTTCAGCCTGCTCCGATAGGGTTGCAGTTCCGATAACCATCGGTGTGTATTTGTCGCGAGCGAATCTTGCGTCATGTATTTGGTTCTCGTCCGTTGTGGCATAGTAGTGTTCACTTCCGTTCCGGTCTCGTTGGGGCACTGTCCATTGTATCCGTCCGGCGGCGATGGTAGAAAACCCAGACGACGGTGACGGCCGCTGCTGCGACACCAGCGGCGATGACTGGGATCACAAGTCGGCCCCAGCGATCGCTCGTATCCACGGGCGCCACACCGAGCTGCTGCGCCAATGCGGCGCCTTGATCCGGCTCGGCGTAATACTGCAATAGCTCGTCCCATGCCGTACTGTTCGCCAATGGCACTGATGGATACTCCTCGGGCACGCCGTCACGATGAAAGTCGATGGCCAGACCGTGTGCGCGTTCCACATGACACTCTTGCATGATGAGGCCGTTATAGTGCTGAGAGCAGAGCACGGTTTTGCTGAGGGTCTCGATGATGGTGTCGGCGATCGTATCGATCTCGGTGGTGATCGATCGCTGCCTGAGCAGCTGTGCAAGATCGAGGAGGTCCACCACTTGATAGTTGCTCTGGCCCCAGGTACCGAACTCTTGCACCCTCTCGCGCACTGTCCGCAGCGCATCGACAGCGTCGGCGGCGATGAGCGCTTTTGCGAGGTCGTCCACCGCTTCGACGAGCGGGGCGGCATGGGCGCAATCGAGCACGGAGAGATGGATCGTCACCTCGGTGCGGCGGTAGACATCGAGCATCGCGTTCACGATCTCGACGGCGAGTGGGCCGTTCTCGTCGCTCTTATGGTCCATGAACGCACGCAATCCCGCGTATTCGTAGCCTATAGTGGGCGTCACCACCTCCTCCGACCCGATGAGAATATCGGCGTACGGGGCAGTGGCGTGATAGACCTCCAGTTGAGCCATGAGGCATTCTGCAAAGCAGATGAGATCCACGGGCGCGCCGGTCGTCTGTGTGAAAGTGGCCAGTGCGGTTCGCCACTCCTCCAATGTGATCTTATCGTCCGAGGTATCGTCCCAGCATTGGCCTTTCCACCCACCGCCATGGTCCACCATCTGGATGAAGTACCGTTCTGCGGGATAGGCGTCGGCGGACCATGTGAGGAATTGTGTAAGCACCGCTCCGTCGCCCGTATTGAGCTCGTTGTTCGTCCAGGTCGCGTTGATCGCGGAAAGCGGCAGCTCTTCAAGCCGATGTGGCCGGACATAGAAGAGCTCGGTATGGCCGAGGTCGTTGAGATGGCGATGGCCGTCGACGAGTGCGACGATGTTCACATCATCGCGTGAGCCGATACGTTTGAGTTCGTCGAGGATCATATCGGTTCCGTCGACCGGATAGTCATCGAGGTTATTATCGAGCGCAACATAGACGATACAGGTCCATTGTGCCCGGTTCGGGTTCTGGTTCGGGTTCCGGTTCTGGTTCGGGCATTGGGTTTGTATTTGTATTGGTATTTGGCTTTGGCTTTGGCTTTGGGAACCGGTGCGCGCTGGATGGTCACTCTCGGGCCCCATATCGGTCTTGGCTCCCTCCTCACCCTCGCGTACGCTCAGGGTCGTCCCAGACACCGGATCGGGCAGCGGGACCGTCAGTGAAATGAAGAGCGGCGCGATGAGTGCGATGAGGAGACAGATCGGTAGGAGATGTCTGCGTAGAAAACAATAATGTTGAGGTTGAGTTGGATCTAGATTTGGATTCGGCATTTCATCGCCTCTTGCGGGGTGATGGACGGTCAAGGGTGGTGTGTTCCTACCGGGGCTGCGCTATTCAAGCGTTCGTTATGAGATGGATAGGATAGAGATCGCGGGGAGGGTGTTCATTCGAAAGTAGAATCGAGCGAGCGTTTAAACTTTTCGAGCGAGGCACCATCGGTCTCGTCGCCACGCTCGGAGCGGATACGCGCTTCGATATAGTCGTGCTCCTCGCGGTCGATGCGATAGAGACTGCGGAGGATATTGATGATGGCCCAGTGGTCGTCGCGTATCGAACCGTGCTCGACTGCGAGCTCGAGGACGCGATGATAGATGTCGCGTTCGTAGACCGCATCGTGCTGGTGCGTGAATTGTGCGAGATAGCGCTGTGGCATGGTCTTATGA